>JASFSK010000232.1:0-7206 GCA_050114455.1 Desulfobacterales bacterium
GATAGGGCTTGGTTCCGTCATGATCCACTGCTTGCATGGCGCCGGCGATATCCTTCAATCCGTTGCCGGTGTTGAGA
The DNA here is from genome assembly GCA_050114455.1 of Desulfobacterales bacterium. Taxonomy (GTDB): domain Bacteria; phylum Desulfobacterota; class Desulfobacteria; order Desulfobacterales; family JAFDCJ01; genus JAFDCJ01. The sequence continues at coordinate 78 of JASFSK010000232.1, forward strand.
ACGACGATTTTTTCCTCAGCGGAAATCTGATGGCGGCTGACCGTATGTAACAGCCCAGCAAAGGCAGCCGCACCGGCAGGCTCGGCAAAAATTCCGGTAAGGCGAGCCAGCTCGGGAATTGCCGCTAAAATTTCGTCATCAGAAAGACAAATGAAAGCACCCTTGGATTCGGACACAGCGGCCAGGGCCTTGATGCGATCCCGCGGCAAACCGGTGCTGATGCTATCGGCGACGGTTTGAGCGCTTATGGGTGGTTTGGTCAGTATATTCTCATTGTTTTTCCAGGCCGTATACAGATAACTGCTGCCTGATGCCTGAACACCCATCAGCTTTGGCATTTTGTCGATCCAACCCAGCGAAAGCAGATCTTTTAGCCCCTTGTGCAAGCCCCCGATGATGCAGCCATCGCCCACCGAGACAAAAATGCGATCCGGTGCGGTCCAGCAAAGCTGCTCACAAATCTCGTAGGCGGCGGTCTTCTTTCCTTCGGTCATATAAGGATTATAGCCGGAATTGCGGTTGTACCAGCCATAGGTCTTGGAGGCCTTTAAACAGAGCTCATAGGCGTCATCATAGGAACCCTTCACCAGAATGACCCGGGATCCGAAAACCAGCAGCTGAGCAATTTTGGCCGGCGGGGCGGTTTCCGGTACAAATATCACGTTCGGCTGTCCCAGACTGGCACACAAACCGCTCAGCGCCGCTGCGGCATTGCCGGTGCTGGCCGTGGTGATGATATCGGCATTTTTTTCCAGGGCTTTGACCACGGCAACGGCACTGGCGCGATCTTTTAAGGATGCCGTTGGCAAAAGTCCGTCATCTTTTATCCAAACCGCTTTCAACCCCAATTTCACGGCCAATCGGGGAGCATCATACAATGGCGTCCGGCCCACAGCCAGCGGTGAGACCTTGGCATCCGGCCGTACCGGCAGCAGAGGCTTGTATCGCCAGATACTCAAGTCAGTCGCATCTGCCAGACTTTCCCGTGAAACCTGACGGCGGATGAAATCAAAGTCGTACTCGACGTCGAGAACCCCTTCGTCTCCATGATCCGGACAGACATAATCGACCGTGTCGGGCTGATATTGCCTGCCGCAGACGAGACATTTCAAATTAAGAATATTTTCCAATTTGTCGCCCGCCCTCCTAACTTTGCGAATAGAATTAATCAGCCGTTGAGCCGGCCAACCAGTTTAACGGGGCTGATGAGGTCCGCCAGCAACGAATAATTTTTAAATGGAGAAGAATCCATTCTTGGTTATTCGCCATTCATGATGCCTCTACTTGGCTAAGAAATAAAGCATGATATGTCAATAAAATTTGGTAAGTCACCAAATATTTCGCAATTGAATTACCATTAACGATGTGATCTTGACTTGATAGTATCAAATGATATTATCAAGGACATGAAAAATAAAATTACCCCCTGTCAAATTAGTTCGGAAATCGTGAATACACTTGCGGCGATCGCTGGATGCATCGGTCAGTTGGAAGGTGTGAATCTGATCAGGCCCGATCCACAACTTAGACGTAAAAATCGCATCCGGACGATCCAAGCGTCATTGGCCATTGAGGGTAATTCTCTTACCCGCGACCAGGTAACCGCTTTGCTGGAAAAAAAACGCGTTATCGGCCCACCGCAAGACATACTGGAAGTTCAAAATGCAATAATGGCTTATAATCGCCTGACATATTTTAAACCCCTCTCAATGGATTCGTTATTGGAAGCACACGGTATCATGATGAAGGGGCTCGCGGCAGACCCGGGTTCCCTTCGCAAGGGGCCGATCGGGGTGATGCGCGAAAATAATATTTTCCATGAGGCACCTCACTGGAAGAAAGTCGGATCCATGATGTGGGCACTTTTTAACTACCTCAATGAGAGCGATGACCACCTTTTAATCAAGTCCAGCCGCTTCCACTTCCAGTTAGAACATATTCATCCTTTCATCGACGGGAACGGGCGCATAGGACGTCTCTGGCAAACCCGCCTTTTGATGCTTTATCATCCCGTGTTTGAGTTTCTGCCGATCGAGCATCTTATTCGCGAACATCAGAGAGAATACTACGGCGTGCTCGCAAATGGGGATGATACCGGTGACTGTACTGATTTTGTCGCTTTTATCCTTGCACAGACAGAAAACTCGCTGAAAGAGCTGGTTGAAGAAACTCGTGGTGTGACGCTTACCGTTGAAAATCGATTAGAAATCGCCCGGAATGCATTTGGCGAAAACACGTTTTCACGCAAGGAGTATCAAAACCTGTTAAAGACAATTTCAACGGCTACGGCCAGCCGCGACCTGCATCAAGGTGTCAAGCTGGGTTATCTGAAACGCTCCGGAGACAAACGCACAACGGTGTATCGGTTCGCAATAGAATAAGGACAGGATTGGGCTTCAGATCCCAACCAAAGCAAATAATTTTCGTCGCGGTAGTGAGACACCAAGAAGCCCGATTTACACTCAAGTACTATGTCACACTTGCGCTGAAAAATAGTATGTGATAGTTACGAAGCCACGAAACCACTCATTACCCAATAAGGAGGAGAAAATGAGCAAAAACAAAGTATTATCTGTGTTGATGGTCATCGGATTGTTTACCGGCATTTCTATTGCCGGCAGTGGATGGGTAACGACCGCAGCTGCCGAGCCCGCAAAAATCGCCTTCATCTATGTCAGTTCGGTAGGAGATCTGGGCTGGAGCTATGAGCATGATAACGGCCGCAAGATGCTCGAAGAAAAGTTGGGTGATAAGATCAAGACTGCCATTATCGAAAGCGTGCCCGAGGGGCCTGATGCGGTCAGAATCATCCGCCAGTATGCCATGCAGGGCTACAAGGTAATTTTCGCCACCTCTTTCGGGTACATGGACCCCATGGTCGAGGTCGCCCGTGATTTTCCCGATGTATACTTCGAACACTGTTCCGGTTACAAAACTGCCCCGAATATGAGCACCTACTTTGGCCGCATGTATCAGCCCCGCTACCTTTCGGGAATTGTGGCCGGTAAAATGACCCAATCCAATATTATCGGTTACGTAGCGGCATTTCCGATACCGGAGGTTATCCGCGGCATTAATGCCTTCACGCTGGGTGTGCGTTCGGTAAATCCCGATGCCCAGGTGCGGGTGGTTTGGACCAGCACCTGGTTCGACCCGGTCAAAGAACGTGAAGCGGCAGTCGCGCTGCTGGATGCAGGCGCGGACCTCATTGCCCAGCATCAGGACACCACCGAACCACAGAAGGCGGCGAAAGATCGCGGGTTGTTGAGCATCGGGTATGACTCTGATATGAAAAAATTTGTCGGTGACAGCGTTCTGGTCAGCCCTGTCTGGAACTGGGGTTCCTACTACGTAGAGAGGGTAACCGCAGCTTTAAACGGGTCCTGGAAATCACATCAATATTGGGGCGGGATGAAAGAAGGCATCGTCCGTCTTTCCGATTTCAGTCCCAAAGTACCCCAGGAAGTTAAGGACCTGGTCGATGTCAAAAAACAAGCCATCCTGAATGGATCCTGGGATGTCTTCCAGGGGCCCATTGTCGATCAAAGCGGCAAGGAGGTTGTTGCTGCCGGCAGCAAAATGAGTGATTCCGACATGCTCAATATGAGTTACTTTGTCCAGGGGGTTATCGGCAAAGCTGGGAATTGAAATGAGAACACCGCTGCTCGAAATGAGGGGAATTACCAAAAAGTTTCCCAATGTTGTGGCAAATGAGCGAGTGGATTTGGAGCTCCATTCCGGCGAAGTCTTGGCTCTGCTGGGGGAAAATGGAGCGGGTAAAAGCAGCCTCATGAACGTCCTCGCCGGACTCTACCGGGCCGACGAGGGCGAAATTCTTATTCGGGGAAAACCGGTTGAGATCACCTCTCCTCGAGACGCCATGCTTTTAGGCATCGGCATGGTCCATCAGAACTTCATGCTGGTCGACACCATGACGGTGGCGGAAAACATCATCCTGGGGATGTCGGACCTGCCCTTCGTTCCGGATATGGGAAATGTCAGTCAACGAATCGTCAATCTTTCGCAAAGATATAACCTGCAAGTCGATCCCCAAAGCTACATTTGGCAGCTCGGTGTGGGGGAACGGCAGCGAGTCGAGATCCTCAAGCTAATCTATCGCGGCGCTGAAATCCTCATCCTGGATGAGCCGACAGCAGTCCTAACCCCTCAGGAATCGCGCGAATTGAATCAGGTGATTCATCAGATGACCGCCGAAGGCAAATCCGCCATTTTTATTACCCATAAAATGGAAGAGGTGATTGCATTTTCCGATTGGGTGCGGGTTCTTCACAAGGGTCGTTTGGTCGCAGTCAAGAAAACCGCTGAAACCGAAGCTGCAGAACTGGTGCGGCTGATGGTGGGCAGAGACGTACTTTTCTGTCTGGAAAAGAAAAAGCACAGCCCGGGAGAGGTCGTCCTCGAGTTGGAGAACGTGTCGGCCGTGGATGACAGGGGATTGCCAGCGTTACAAGGCGTCTCCTTCGAAATTCGCTCAGGAGAAATTTTTGGTATCGCCGGGGTTGCCGGCAACGGTCAAAAACAGCTGGCCGAGATTTTGACAGGCCTTCGTAAAACCACCGGTGGCCAAATACGGATCAACGGCCAAATTAAAACCAATCGATCACCCTTTGACATGATCTGCTCGGGGGTCAGTCATATCCCGGCCGACCGAAATGTGAGAGGCGTCGTGGGCGACATGAGCGTTGCCAACAATCTTGCCATGAAAGGGTATCGAAAGTCACCATTAACCAAAAACGGAATTTTACATCCCCGAAGAATTCTGAATCTGGCCCGTCGCATGATCGAGGCCTTCCGAATTGACACCCCAACGCCGTATACCCATTCCAAATTCCTCTCCGGTGGGAATGTCCAGAAGATTATTTTAGCAAGAGAAATCGATGCCTGCCGGGGTCTGCTGATAGCGGCCTATCCTTCCAGGGGACTGGACGTGGGTGCCACCGAATATGTCCGCAACCAGATGATCGAACAAAGCCAATCGGACAAAGCGGTGTTGCTGATATCTGAAGATCTGGAAGAGTTGATGACGGTTGCGGATCAAATTGCGGTACTCTATGAGGGCCGCATCATGGGCACCCTCAGCTGCAGGGACGCAGACACCGAAAAGCTGGGGATGATGATGGCCGGAATTGAGTAAAACTCAATTCGTTGGCTGTTAGCCGAAATTGACTATTGAATACTGATAGTTTATTAAAAACCCTCAAATTATCATCCTTTGCTGTCATTCCCGCGAAGGCGGGAATCCAGTATGTTCAACTATTTCTGGGACACCATATGACACGCAACAAACTTTGGATATTTTTTCCCCAATCGAGAGTAACGAATGCGCTTTGTCTTTGAGAAACGAAAAACACTGTCACGCAATGCAATTTTACTGGTGCCCCTGGCCTCTTTTATCATTTCACTGATATTGACGGCCATTTTGCTGATGGTATTTAAAACCAGTCCCATAGCAACATTCGCGGCCATGCTCAGGGGCGCTTTCGGCACCTGGCCGAATTTTACCGAGACCCTGGTCAAGGCCATCCCGTTGATGCTCACCGGTCTGGGAGTACTGATTGCTTTCCGCTTGAAGTTTTGGAATATCGGAGCGGAGGGGCAACTTACCTTTGGTGGTGTTGCGGCAACTTGGGTGGTTTTGTTTTGGTCCCCTTTCTTAGCACCCTGGATGGTCCTTCCGGTCGCGATTATGGTCGGCATGTTGGCAGGTGCTGTATGGGCGGGGATCCCGGCTTTTCTTAAAGTCAGTCTGAAAGTCGATGAAGTATTGACGACTTTGATGCTAAATTATGTCGCCATATTGTTTTCAGAACACCTTTATTACGGTCCATGGCGCGATCCAAAGGGTTATGGTTTTCCCGGAACACCGTCATTTCCGGAATTTGCATGGCTGCCGCGGATTACCGGACGTGCCCATCTTGGATTGATATTTGCCATAGTTCTGGCGCTTCTGATCTGGTTTATCCTCAATAGGACGCGCTGGGGCTTCGAACTCAAGATTATCGGTAACAACCCGTCCGCCGCTCAATGTCAGGGCATCAACATCGCCAAAAATATTATGATCGCCCTGCTGTTTGCAGGGGCATTGAGCGGCCTGGCGGGGGTCTGCGAGGTTACGGGAATATCCAGAAGGCTGCAGCAGGGTTTGTCCATCGGATATGGATATACGGCGATTATCGTTGCCTGGCTGGCACAGCTCAACCCCATCGCAGCCATCATGGTAGCCATACTGATGGCCGCACTTCTAGTCGGCGGCGATCAGGTTCAGATGATGATGGGGCTGCCGGCTTCCATGGGATTGGTCCTTCAGGGCATGCTGCTTATTCCAATGCTAGCGGGTTCACTGTTTACCGAATACAGACTTCGAATCATTCGTACCAGAATCACCGGCACTGCAGACGCATAGGGACTCTTGTCTAACGCGAATGTCAAATTAAATACTTTTTTCAATTTTTTAAATGAGCGGAGCGAAGCCTCCGGCTCGAAAGGGTAACAGCGCCTACGCCTCGGAGAGCGACATCCAAAATGCTTCAATCGACAATCGTCATTCGTCATTCCAAGGTAGTACCATGATCACATTATTAACATCACTTCTGGCAATAACCCTGCGTGCAGGGACGTCGCTCATTTATGCAACCATCGGCGAGATTTATACCGAACGATCGGGGATCCTAAATCTGGGAATTGAGGGTATGATGCTGATGAGTGCGGTCACATCTTTTGCCACCGTTTATTATACCGGCAACCTGTTTTTGAGTATCCTGGTAGCGATGACTGTGGGAGGCGTCTTGGCTGCCATTCACGCCTTTCTTTCCATCACCATGCGCGCCAATCAGGTCGTCAGCGGATTGTGTATTACGCTTTTCGGGTCCGGCATGGCCAGTTTTCTGGGCCAAAAGCTGGGTCCGGCGTCCAACTCCGGTTATCTGGTCGGCCTTGTCGGAACCAAATTTGAGGCCACGCCGGTACCAGGGCTCAGCGGCCTTCCGGTAATTGGGGCTATGTTCAACCAGGATATTCTCACCTACATTGTCTATTTTGCATTGCCGCTGGCCTGGTATTATCTCTACAAAACCCGCAACGGATTGAACCTGAGAGCTGTGGGCGAAAA
>JASFSK010000233.1:0-7194 GCA_050114455.1 Desulfobacterales bacterium
ATTCAGTAACTGAAATGATAAAAATTATCCAAAGACAAATTGTAAAACAGTTTGGTTTTTTTCGCACCGCTGATTTGCTAATTAGAGGATTAGTTGCGTCTTTGGGAATCGGATTTATATTTGTATTTAAAGAACGAAGCGATACAATAAATAGTCAATTTTAAATATTAGGGGGAGTCCGTCGCATGGGAAATCAGATTAGAACCACGATTTTATTGGCGGTCATGACCGCCCTGATCATTTGGGTGGGTCAAATTCTGGGTGGTCGCCAGGGAATGGTCATAGCGCTCATACTTGCTGCTGGAATGAATTTTTTCAGCTACTGGTATTCCGACAAACTGGTGCTTAAAATGTACCGCGCCTCCGAGGTGACACCAAATCAGGCTCCCGAACTATATGAAACTGTTCAGCGCCTAACCCAAAGGGCGGGGCTGCCAATGCCAAGATTATTTATCATCCCCCAGCAAGCTCCCAATGCATTTGCTACCGGCAGAAATCCGGAACATGCTGTTGTTGCTGTCACCGAAGGATTGCTGAACATCATGGGGCCTGACGAAGTGGCCGGCGTTTTGGCCCATGAACTGGCCCATGTAAAAAATCGTGATATTCTGATTGGCAGCATTGCGGCGACCATGGCTGGAGCCATTATGGTACTGGCCAGCATGGCGCGCTGGTCAGCCATATTCGGTGGTGGTGGAAGTAATGACGAGGAAGGTGGTGGGGCTGGCTTTATCGGCTTGATCGCGATGTCGATCATTGCCCCAATGGCAGCCATGATTGTCCAGATGGCCATATCCCGTTCGCGGGAATATCTAGCCGATGCGACAGGAGCGAGCTTCGTCGGCAGCCCCGAAGGGCTTGCACGCGCTCTGGAGAAGTTGGGCGCATATTCTAAAAGACTGCCCATGAATGCCAACCCATCAACCGCCCATATGTTCATAGTGAATCCGCTATCCGGCAAAAGCTTGATGAGTTTGTTTTCAACCCACCCGCCTTTGGAAGAGAGGATCGCGCGATTGCGCGGCGGCCGGCCCTCATCAGGCAAAAAAATTGAAACCGGCGTGGATAACCGCGAAGCCAGAGCCAGGGCTTCCTGGGACCGGCTCTCGGGTTGACGGCACGGACTGAGGTGATTAAAGTATTTACAGAGCAAATCGAAGTCGCAAGTTGAAAAGACTGCGACTTCTGCAAACCGTGAAGGCTCAGACGTCCAATTCATCAGGTTTAAGGTAATCGACTTGGTTCTTCCAGGTCCTCAATTCGTGTGTCATACCATCGAAATAGATCACCCTATTTCAACAATCCTCTGAATTTTGAGAGATTCAGGTTTTATTCCAGCCGCCCATAATATCGGCAAAAATGATAAAGTGCTCGGGCCGCCCGCCCGGCCGATGGATAAGCCGGAATGCCGGCTTTGCAAAACTGTGCCCTCAAACGCGTCCCTGTTCTGGCTAGGTCGGGGTCGCCGCCGTCAGAGTCGATGGTAAAAACGGTCGGCTTGGTCGGTTGTCGATCTTTTATGTACGATATGACCTCCGCGGTTGGATCGGAAAGATCTGGGAAGTGGTAAGCCATTCTGGGGATTAGCCGATCGACAACGAGGATTGAAATCCCAGGGTCCTGATGGCCCAATTCTAATATCTTGGATAAATATTCGGCATCGATAAAAGTCCGCCACATGTCAAGGGGGTTTCCGGCTATCGACCCTGCCGTCGGCACGCTGCGATGCAGAAAATGCATACTGGACTCGGACAACGCCGGGATTTCGAATCCCTCCTTATTGAAAGTATCACTGTATGCCACGCTGTTTCCGCCTCCGCCGCCAATCAGAAAAACGCCGTTACCATCAGGTGCCGGCAACCGAATAAAAGCCATAATGGTGTCCACACATTCATCCATCGATCGGACTCGAATCGCTCCGGTTTGACGGCAAAAGGCCTCCCATAGCTTTTGCGACCCTGCCATGGCACCGGTATGGGAAGCGGCCGTCGCCGCCCCCGCCCTGCTTTCTCCGCCTTTCCAGAGAATGATCGGCTTTTTCTGTCCCACTTTTTTAGCAATTTGCAGTAATTTGCGCGCATCTCTCACACTCTCAAGGTACATGGCAATCACCCGGATACCCTCGTCTTCGGCCATCGCTTCGAGAAAATCGGTACTGTCTAAGACAGCGGCGTTCCCGAAACTCACCGCCTTTTCCAAACCAAGGCCCAGTGAACACAAATACTCGGTCAGACGCTGGGCAAGCCCACCACTTTGGGATATTATTCCAACAGGTCCACTCGACCCGGGGATCGCACCCCAGGCGGTTAAGTTTGAAGACGGACAATAGGGTCCCATACAATTGGGGCCGATGATCTTCAAATCATACGAATTGGAAATCGCGATGATCTGATCCTCCAACACCCTCCCGTCTGCCAGGCCCGTTTCTTTGAATCCTGAGGTAAGGATATGGACATGTCTCAGGCCAATGCAGCCGCAGTCTTCAAGGATAGAAGGAACCAGCCGGGCGGTAACGCACACAATGGCCAAATCCGGTACTTCCGGCAAGGATATCAGGTCCGGATATGCCTTGAGGTCACGGATCTTTTCAGCTCTGGGATTAATCGGGTAAAGCGTTCCGTTAAAACCGCCTTCTTGAAGCTTGGTTAAAAAACTCATACCGCCGAATTTGTAATCGCCGGTGGACACACCGACGATGGCGACCCTGCGGGGATTGAAGAATTTTTGAAAATCTGATTGGTTTAACGCCATGTTTAGAATTTCCCCGGTTTAGTTGGTGTAGACGCCTCCCTGGAAGGAAGCGAAGACAACTACCTCGGTCATATAAATCCGAAACCCGAAGCACGAAATGGTTATTACAGGAACTTTGACGGTAATACAAGTGGTCCATTATCGGGGTGAAGGGGAATTGACGTTTTTCGTTTGGACGACCAAAAAGCATGAATTGACCCCACATTACAGGTCACAATCTCATAAACCCTTTGTTCATAGTAGCATATGGCGTGATTCTTGCTTTATTTAGACCTGATATTGAACTTCATATTCCAAAATAAATCGACGGAATAAAGACGCGGGAGGATTAAAATCGGTGATACGGTCAATTTGTTTTTTTATATTCTACCTTTTTCTGACGGCCGGCTTTGTTCGGGCCGACTTTGAAAGCGAAGTGATCGATCTGGTCAATCTGGAAAGAGAGGCCCAGGGACTGCATCCCTTAAGCTATGATCACCAACTTGCAGCCGCGGCCCGGGGACATTCTGAAGACATGGGGGCTCAGGATTATTTTAGCCACACAAGTTTGGATGGCCGAACCGTCCCGGATCGAATTACGGCTGCCGGCTATTCCTACAATACCTATGGTGAAAACATCGCCGGCGGCCAGCCGACCCCCGAGGATGTCATCGATGCCTGGATGTCAAGCTCGGGACACAGAGCAAATATTTTAAATTCAAATTTTTGTGATATCGGTGTCGGTTATGCCTATCAGGCGGGTAGCACCTATCGCCATTACTGGACCCAAAATTTTGGCAGGAAATCCGGAACCAGCTCCTGTCCCGGCATAGCGACCTATGTGATCACGGCTGCGGCCGGGCCGGGCGGCAACATTTCTCCGCAAGGAGATGTATCTGTAACTGAAGGCGGCCAAATCACTTTTACCTTCGCGCCGGACCCGGGTTACAGTGTGGCCGAGGTGCTGGTGGATGGGATTTCCAAGGACATTGCCACCAGCTATTTATTTTCAAATGTTGCCGACAATCACACCATTGATGTAAACTTTGCGGTCAATCAGTTTCCGCCTGCTGCCGATGCGGGTCCTGCACAGGTTATTGAGGAAGGTGAGACCGTCACTCTGGATGGTTCACAGTCATCAGATCCCAACGATGTCATCACCGTTTATGAATGGACTCAAATCAGCGGCATGCAGGTTCAGCTTTCCGACGAAAATGCCGTCAAACCCACCTTCGTCCCGGCTCCTATCACTGAAAATACTGCGGTAGTCTTTCAACTGACGGTCTTTGACACGGGTGGTTTATCCGATTCCGACACGGTTGAAATAACAATAAATGAAAATGGGTTTCATGACTTTCCGGAGGATGCCATCACATTCCAAACCACAGCAGATAATAGGGTACTTGGATTAAAAACCAGCAATCAGGCCGTTCCGGTCAGTTTGTATACGGTGGATCCTGCCAGCGACAGTATAACAGATAGAAATGGAATGCCCGAAAGCCTGATTTACGGTCTCATCGATTTTAAAATCAAAGTTGATGCTCCCGGCGACAGTGCCACCGTCACGCTCTTTTTACCGGAGCCGGTGCCGGAAGCTTATAAATGGTACAAGTATAGCCAGACATTGGGCTGGTATGATTTCAGTGAAAATGTTGCGTTTAACAGCGAGCGCAACCAGCTCAGTTTCACTCTGGTGGATGGCGGTTTGGGAGATGACGATGGCGAAAAAAACGGTATGATATCAGATCCTTCCGGGCTCGGTTTGGCACCTGCTGAGCCTGCTTCGATAAACACCGGCGGCGGCGGGTCGGGGGGATGCTTTATAGATTCCTTAGTACCTATTAATTGAAATCACATTATGTTTGCGCATGATTTATACCATAGCCATAGTGGGCAAAATAGCTCGTTCTTTTAATTGCAGAGCTGCTACAAGTACTTTTTTACCCAATGATGAAAGATAGTATTTGTAAGTGCGCCCGAATTTCCCAGCCTGAGTTGGCTGTCCAAAACGCCTGAAGCAGCCTTGAAGGGCATAAGAAAAATTGTTGCTGAAATAGTTGAAGATATGCAGAGAATCGGTGAACCTGTGCCTTCAGCAATTGCGGGTAAAAATTATAGCGGCAAATTTATGGTCCGGATTCCGCCGGAAGTTCATCGAAAACTCGCTATTCAAGCAGCAGAGTCTGGTGTCAGTTTGAATCGACTGGCCAGCTCAAAACTCAGTCAATAATACACTGTATAAACTGGTCGCACATACGCTGGTTCGACTGATAACACGCATTGACAGATGGAAAGAAAACCTAAACCGGGAGGATATTAAAAGAGTAATACCCATGCTACAGAAGACGGTCGAAACTTTCGGCTATTCGCTCAATAGTGACTTGTAACTTTTTCACCCTCGCAGACTTCTTCTACCTTCTCGCTGACAAGGTTGCCCCGGTCCCACTCGCGCATCGTTACCTTGCGGCACTTCGTATGTTGGTCTTCCGGTCCCGGTATGGCCTCGATCGCCCGATCTTTATTGTCATAATAGACAATGCGTTTATCCATCGCCGCTGCTTCGACAGCCGCCTGGCGTTCCTGATCGACCGCATTGCCGACGATAGCCCCTAACAAGGTGCCCACACCTGCGCCGATAAGGGTGCTATTGGTATTCCTGCCAATCGCCTGACCTGCGAGCGCGCCCACACCGGCACCGATCGCCGCCCCTCGCTGGGTGTTGTAACGATTCGGGTTGCCGCATGCAATCAACAGCAGGATCAACATCAATGCACCAATGGCATATCTGAATCTTTTCAATTTCATCATCTCTCCCTCCTCCTGATTCCTCTATCTAACATTTCTACTGGATTTAGACGAACGGCCGAAAAGTTAGGTTTACATCCCGAACAAAAAATCGTACCCGATCAGAAGTTCTACGTTCCAAAGTTCAAAGGTTGTTTGATTTCAACTAGTTTTAAGAAATCACAGTCGCTTTTGGATCTCAACCCATCGTTTTGGTCTATCCCTTTAATCCTTTGGGTGTTTTAGCCTCTGAACCCGGAACCGTTGAACCCCTGAACGCTTACCCACAAATAGCAGGCATAATCGTCCCATTTTCCGCTCTGAAGCTTTCAGTCTTTACCCAAACGTTGCAAATTGAGAATTTAGTAGTTGTAAAGCATCACCCTGTCACTGAGCGCCATGAAGGCATAATGATGTCCATGGGGGCGATCCAGATCCAACACCGCAAATCCACCTCTTTTTTGCCATTGTTTTCCGATAGACACAGTTTTAATCAATTTGGAAAAATCCTGCGAAAGAATTTTAAATTTCAAATTGGAGTAAAATTTTTTGTTTTTAGAAACTGCCAGGGACAGTGGATCTTTAGCAAACAGCAAGCGGTCGAAGGAATACATTAAAATATCTTCAATGCCATTGCCGTTGTAATCATGGGACCCGACGAGGCGTATTTCCCGGGAAGGTGGCGTCTTTTTATCGAGTCTTTTTTTTTGCATCAGGTTTAATTGAGAATCCAGTTTAAACAAATTACTTCTACGATCCACGGCATATAATATCCGTTCACCTCCTCTATCCGATATCCCGGTGATAACGCTCAAAATTGAATCGTCGGTTTCGAACCGATTGAGAACACTTCCGCTACGGGAGATCTTGTAAAGACCGCCGCCATCATCCCGGTACTTATCAGCTGCATATTTATGGGCATATAAAGACCCGGTTCCATCGCCGTTAAAATCAATCAGCAGAACACGAGTGCCGGTATAAAATTCTCCCATCGGAAGGACCCAGTTTGTCCGGCCGTAGCCGTCAACACTGATGACATAGGTTTCCCGTCCCCTGGTATCGTTATGCACGGCGTGATTTGCATCCCCGGGGCTGAATGTCCCGACAATAATGTCCGGGCGCCCGTTTCGCTTAGGCCAGATAACAGTATTTTGCGGCATAGGTCCGATGGTGTACTGCCAGGACTCATCTCCATGGCGATCGTATAGGATAATCCCACGAGAAGAAAGGCCGGACCCAGCATTCCGAATGGCAAGAACTTCTTCATAACCATCCAGATCGATATCGGACAGTTGGGCAATTCTTTCCTGCACCTGAACCGTCGATGTCATCTGATGTCGCGGCGTGACGCGGCCGTCACTACGCCAGATGGTTTTTCCGTGATTGTCCAGCAGCAACAGGTGTGCCCTTTTGGTGTTGATCGCCGATATTCCAATGGCGGTTTGATTGTTCCAGTAGCCAATCAGATTTAGCAAAATTGGAAACTCGAATTTTCTTTTCCAAAAAGCCGAACCATCCGACTTCAATGCATATAAATCAGTGCCCGATGCGGTGACAATCTCTTCCCTGCCGTCTCCATCCAGATCATGGGCAATTGAATTTGAATAATTATCAATCCCGGGGTGGTCCAGGGTGAGCGTTGCAAACGGCCGCCGGTCCCTTGAAATTCCTGGAGCGGAA
>JASFSK010000234.1:0-7160 GCA_050114455.1 Desulfobacterales bacterium
ACTTGCCGGAATGCATACCGACGGTGAATTGAACTCAATGCTGTTGAAAATGGCCAATGAGGAGCTGAAACACAAGGAAAAGATGGAATATCTTTACAGCAATACGGCTTTTCCCCAGACATCGGGTGGGTGATTGAATTTGTAATGCGGAATTTGGAATTTGTAATTCGGATTTAATGATGTTATAGCTTTGTTTAAAGGTTAAAGGTCAAAGGAGCGAGGCGGAAGCAGATTTGGTCGATCCCGCTGAAATCCGCCCCGGTTAAACAAAAAACAGAAAGGTTTCACTGGGTAAACTGCGCTAATCTGAAACACCACAAGGTGCCCGTCTCTGATAAAGGACTTTTATGGACGGGCACTAAATAGGTAACTCAATCGATTCGATAAACCAATCAATCCATTGATCTCAAATTAGAATTCAAGTTCAAAATTCAAAACTATTACCCCCAGCTCACGACAAATCACTCAAAACATACATCCAAGCGCAAACAGGCTCCTGTCTTCTTAACTTCTCAAGGTCAATCCTTTACCTTAAGCCTTTCGCCTTTGACCTTCTTCATTACCCATCTATCGGAATTGTCGTCACGGGGACCTTCGAATTTTTAAGCACCTTCTCGGTCACGCTGCCAAAGCGGAAATTCCCCATTTGGCCCTGACTGGCCATCACGACCAGGTCTACTCCTTCCTCGTCGATTAACTTCAGAATTTCCTGGGCCGGATCGCCAATGGCAACATGTTTGATATACAGAGGACATCCATCAAGGTACTTCTCACAAACCTGACCCAGTCGCTTCTGGGCCATCTCATTGGCCCGTGCCATCAATTTGTCGACCCGGGCCTGGTCGAAATCACCGTACCACGACTCGTGATGGGCGATGTCTTCGATGACATAAAGGACGTGGATTTCCGCTTGGTATTTTTGGGTCAGATCGGTTACGTAAGGAAGCGCTTTTTCCGCGCTGCTCGAAAAATCTGTGGGCCATAGAACCTTATTGACTTCCATTGGTTGCCTCCTTAAAAAAATCCCGCGTCACTGACTGTGACACGGGATCGCTAGTGTTTCCAAAATTTATTTCTTATCGTCTTCTTTGACCTCTTCAAAATCTGCGTCAACGACATCTTCCTCGGGCGGTGCACCGCCGGGCTGCTCGGCTGATCCGCCCGCGGCACCGGCCTGTTGTTGATTTGCTGAGGCCTGCTGATACATGGCCTCAGCCAATTTGTGGGAGGCATTGGTCAATTCTTCGCTGAGCCGTTTAATCTCTGCCACATCTTCCGATTCCATGGCCTTCTTCAAGGCGGCTATGGCATCTGCAACTTTGCTTTTGGTTTCATCGTCAATCTTTTCTCCCAGCTCCTTGACAGATTTTTCGGTGGAGTAGATCATCGCATCGGCCGCATTGCGAGCTTCAACCAGTTCCTTTTTCTTCTTGTCCTCATCAGCGTGCATTTCTGCATCTTTTACCAGATTGTCGATTTCCTCCTGGGACAGGCCCGAGGAAGCAGTAATCTGAATGGACTGTTCTTTACCGGTGGCCTGGTCCTTGGCCGACACATTTACAATGCCGTTGGCGTCAATGTCAAACGTCACCTCAATTTGGGGAATACCGCGGGGCGCCGGTGGAATGCCAACCAGTTCGAATCTTCCCAGCGTTTTGTTGCCGGCAGCCATCTCCCGCTCGCCTTGGAGGACATGGATAGACACCGCCGGCTGATTGTCGGCTGCCGTAGAGAAAATCTGGCTTTTTTTGGTTGGGATGGTGGTGTTTTTCTCAATAAGCCGGGTCATGACACCGCCAAGAGTTTCAATACCCAGGGACAGCGGCGTTACATCCAGCAACAGAACATCCTTGACATCTCCCATTAACACGCCACCCTGAATGGCGGCACCCAGGGCTACGACCTCATCGGGATTCACACCCTTGTGGGGTTCCTTGCCAAAGATTTTTTTGACCCTCTCCTGAACCGCCGGCATCCGGATCATGCCACCGACAAGAACAACTTCATCGATATCTCCCGGCGACAGTCCGGCGTCCTTCAGGGCGATTCGACAGGGTTGTTCCAGTTTGTCGAGCAATGAGCTCACCAAAGACTCCAGCTTGGCCCGGGTAATTTTGATATTCAGGTGTTTGGGGCCACTGGCATCGGCAGTGATGAAGGGAAGGTTGACATCGGTTTCCATGGAAGAGGAAAGCTCCATTTTCGCTTTTTCAGCAGCTTCTTTCAGCCGCTGGAGCGCCATCTTGTCGCCTCTCAGATCAATTCCCTGATCTTTTTTGAATTCATCTGCCAGATAATCGATCAGCATCAGGTCAAAATCTTCACCGCCCAGATGGGTATCGCCGTTGGTGGCTTTGACTTCAAACACGCCTTCACCGATTTCGAGTATGGAGATGTCAAAGGTACCGCCGCCCAAGTCGAAAACAGCGATTTTTTCTTCCTTTTTTTTGTCCAAACCGTATGCCAGGGAAGCGGCGGTGGGCTCGTTGATGATCCGCAACACGTTGAGCCCTGCAATCTTACCCGCATCTTTGGTTGCCTGGCGCTGGCTGTCGTCGAAATAGGCCGGTACGGTAATAACGGCATCGGTTATCTTCTCACCCAGATACTGCTCGGCAGTATTTTTTATGTTGGCCAGAATATAAGACGATATTTCCGCCGGGCTGAGCTGTTTACCCTTCAAATTGATGCGGACATCGCCATTACTGGCCTGTTCGATTTTGTAAGGCAGAATTTTGATATCATCTTGTACCTGTTTGGATGCATATTTGCGCCCGATCAGGCGTTTGACACCAAAAACGGTACTCTCGGGATTTGTGATTGCCTGTCTTTTTGCAATCTGACCTACCAATCTTTCACCACTTTCATTGATGGCAACAATCGAAGGGGTTGTGCGACCACCTTCCGGATTTGTGATCACCTTTGCGTCGCCTCCCTCCATAACCGCCACGCATGAATTTGTGGTACCGAGATCGATTCCAATAACCTTTGGCATGTTCTGTTCCCTCCTTAACTTAACCCGGACAAGCCGGGATTGACTATTGAAAATTGAATGTTGAATATTTGCGGATGTCGCTTCGCTTTGTGATTTTTAAAATCTCTTCGTAAAAATTGATCCGCCGAAGGCTAACCATAAATATTCAATATTCAATCGACAATATTCATTACGTTTCGTGTTGATCTTCACTATCCTTGTTTTCTTTGGGTTTGGCAACCACCACCATGGACGGCCGCAACAATCTGTCATGAATCATGTATCCTCTTTGCAGTTCGTTGATAACCGTATTCTTGGGAGAATCGTTGGTTTCTTCCTGCATAACCGCTTCATGAAATGTCGGATCGAATGGCTGGCCTTTGGCCTCGATGGGCTTGACATTGAATTTTTCAAAGACCTTCAAAATTTCTTTGTGGGTCATTTCCAATCCTTGCAACAGGTCTTTGTCAATCGCTTTGTGGCCGTCGGTCGAGTCCATGGCCAACTCCAGATTGTCAACCACAGACAGCATTTCCTTTATCAGGGACTGGTTGGCAAATTTTCGGTAATCTTCCAATTCACGGGTTGAGCGCTTTTTGTAGTTGTCGAATTCGGCCGATACCCTTAACAAACGGTCGTAAGTCTCCTCAGCCTCCTTTTCTTTGGACTCAAGCTTGGCCTCCAGTTCCTTTATTCTATCACTATCGCCGTTTGTGTTTTGATCATCCGATGTGGTTGCTTCCGTCTGATCTTCGTTGATTTCAGCCTTTTTAGAATCGGTTTGGATTTTTATCGGTTTTTTTTCCGTCATGCGGCGGTATCTTCTCCCGTTTGTTTTTGAATCCTGATTAGTGACCAGGAAAATAAGACAAGTTGAAACGTTGTCAAGGAGGTAATAACAGGGTATTATAAGAAAAAATGGGGGTTGACACGCTGCTTTTGGAGCCGCTAAAACCAAGGGCGCAAGGCCTGAATGCCACGCATAAAAGGCGGGCAGGCCTAAGGGGCAGAGGGCATAGCGCATGGGGCATAGAGGAAAGAGCGATGAAGGACGAGGGACGAAGGACGAAGGGAAGCCGAAAAGATCAAATGTGAGAGGGCCTAAGGCAGAGGGCATGGTGCATGGAGCAGAGAGGGAAGTGCGATAAAGGACGAGATGCGAAGGACGAAGGACGAGGGACGAAGGGAAGCCGAAAAGATAAAATGTGAGAGGGCCTAAGACAGATGGCATGATGCATGGGGCAGAGAGGGAAGAGCGATGAAGGACGAAGGAAAAAAAGGCAAAGACTGACAGCAACCATCCGTGTTGATCTGTGTCGATCCGTGTCTTTAAAGTCAGCATTCATTCGACGTTTTGACAAGACGGTTGTGCACCCGCCGTCGAACCTGTTTGCAAATCAAAAACATTTTAGTGACCGGGATCGATCCACGACACAGACCGCATCACTTATCGCTGCTTCCTTCCGGACCTGACGAGGTTCATGACCGTCTGTTGCGTGGCGTCCGATCGAAATGATTTGGGAATTTACAATGTAAGATCCTCTGGCGGGAATTCAGCCCCGCATTAAGCGGATTTCGGGTAAAGGGCACCGCTAACTCCCCGCCTAGCACAACCACAATAAGGATACGCAATAATAGCCTTTTTGCAAGAAAAAAATAAAATCATACTAATTTCACTTACGAGACCCACTGCTGGGGCAAGAACATCGCTTTGATTAAACCAATCTTTGAGTTTTCACCGCAGAGCTCGCACAGAACGCCAAGAAAAAGATTAAAAATAGCCTCTGCGCGCTTGGCGAGCAAGACAAATGTCGAATGATTAATATCGAAAAAAAAATCCTGCGCATCGTGCGGAAGACCATTTCCGCCCACAAAATGTTTGATCAGGGCGATTCGGTTCTCGTGGCTGTCTCCGGTGGCCCGGATTCCATCGCCCTTGTCCACCTTATATATAGTCTGGCTGCCGAATTTTCTCTGCGCCCGGCAATCGCCCATTTGAATCACTGCCTGCGCGGCTCGGACTCGGACCGCGATGCTGAATTTGT
Organism: Desulfobacterales bacterium; assembly: GCA_050114455.1. Classification (GTDB taxonomy): domain Bacteria; phylum Desulfobacterota; class Desulfobacteria; order Desulfobacterales; family JAFDCJ01; genus JAFDCJ01. The sequence continues at coordinate 5,020 of JASFSK010000234.1, forward strand.
GGCCGAGACGGCCCGCGAGCTAAATTTACCCATCTATGCCCAAAGTGAAGATGTACGTTTATTTCAGAAGCGTCGCCGACTCTCCCTGGAAGAGGCCGCACGAATGGTTCGCTACCGGTTTTACAATGCGGTGGCCACAGAATACGGATTCAATAAAATTGCTCTTGGTCATCAAAGCAATGACAACGCCGAGCTGGTGCTCATGAATCTGTTGCGGGGAAGCGGTAATTTGGGTCTTTCCGGCATTGCACCCGTCAGGTGCAATAACATCGTACGTCCGCTGATTGGGCTGCGGCGATCAGAGATTGTCGATTATCTTGCTGAAAAAAAATTACCCTATATCACTGACGCTTCCAACACCGATCCAGCATTTATACGCAACAAGATTCGACACCATTTAATGCCGATACTGCAAACCGAATACAATCCTAGAATTATTGAGGCCCTCAACCGGCTCGGTGAAATTGTGCGGGCCGAAGACGATTGGGTCGCCGCGACGCTAGAACCTGTTTTTAAACAATGTGTTGCATTCAGAACGGATGATAAAATCAACCTGTCCTTGTCTGTTTTTAATCCGCTGGCCAAGGCGATCAAAAGACGAATCGTTCGAAAGTCAATTTTGTCCATCAAAAACGACCTGCGGCGCATAACCCTCGTACATGTAGACGCAGTTTTACGGTTGATTGAGAAAGGCCGGAACCCCGGCCGGCTGAATTTACCCGATGGTATCGTGGTGTCAAGAAATAACGCCGAATTATCTTTCCAAAAATTTGAAACCCATTTAAATTCTAAAGATTCTGAAATTTTGCCGAATTCAACAAGGCATTATCAGTATGCCCTTTCCCCACCGGCAACTATTTATATAAAGGAAGCCGGTGCTTCAATTGTACTTTGTGAGATCGATCTCGAGGAGTTGCCGAATTTTGAAAATATTGACCCAAGCGTGGCTTTTTTTGATCTGGATCGGCTGGCCTTGCCGCTGGCGGTACGCAACTCGAGGCCGGGCGATCGATTTTCGCCGTTGGGTCTGAAGGGTACCCAAAAAGTGAAAAAATATTTTACCAATCTTAAGATTTCCGCCGCGCAGCGCCAAAAATGCCCTCTGCTGCTGAGCAAGGGACGTATCGTCTGGATTGCCGGTCATCGCATCGACAATGGCGTCAAAGTGACACCGCAAACCCGGCGGGTTCTCAAGGCGGAACTTTTGCTTGCTTAATGTGTGATCGTGATTAGTTTTGCATGATAAACAGCCACAAAATCATAAGGCATCCCAAAAAAATGAAAATTGTGGATTTAAGATTGACGAATCCAAGGAACAAGGAATACTATAAACTTAAGTAAGCCATTTAATGCAGCGTAGCCTCCGGCTCGTAGGGGTTGCAGCGCCTACGCCTCGGAGAGCGACTCAAACAAACATTCAATCGTCATTTCATAATACTGATGAACCCGCAAATCGTATGAAATACCTACTTTTTGTCATTCCAGCGAAGGCGGGAATCTATTAATATCAGATGTTTTTGGATGCCGGATCAAGTCCGGCATGACGGCAGACGGACTTCTTACGAAATATTCAATTACACCAACCGCAGGAGGAAAACACTTTTGAATCCGTTTTATAAAAATCTGGCATTATGGCTGGTCATCACCCTGATGATGGTCATGCTCTACAACCTTTTCAGTCAACAGCGGATGGCTGAAACCAGCATCAGCTATACCGAGTTTCTAAATATGGTCGAAAATGAGCGGGTGGCCGAGGTGGTGATACAGGGCCAGGAACTGTACGTTACGGATACCAATCGCAATCGTCTGAAAATATATGCTCCCCCGGACAACGATCTCATCAATATCCTCCGTAAAAAAGGTGTTATTATCAGTGCCAAGCCACCCGCGGAAAATCCCTGGTACATGTCCGTTTTGGTCTCATGGTTTCCAATGCTGGTGCTGATCGGTGTCTGGATATTTTTTATGCGCCAGATGCAGGCGGGTGGCGGCAAAGCGCTTTCGTTTGGCAAAAGTCGCGCTCGGTTGTCCACCGACCAATCGGAAAAAGTAACCTTCGAGGATGTGGCCGGTATCGACGAGGCCAAAGAGGAGCTGGGAGAGATTGTCGAATTTTTGCGGGATCCCAAAAAATTCACCCG
>JASFSK010000235.1:0-7156 GCA_050114455.1 Desulfobacterales bacterium
GCCGGCACGATAATCAGCAACAATGCGCGGTTTGCGCTCAGGCCGCTAATACCGCCCCATTTCAGGGCTAGGCCGAACACAATTGCCACCAGGCCCATGGTTCCCAGGCGACTGTCCTTCATGATGCGCAATGCTTTTTCTCTGGGCCGCTGGCCCAAAAGCCCGTCCGCCGAATCTCCCAATCCATCCAGGTGAAAGGCACCGGTAAGAACGGCCAGAAAAAGGACATCTAGCAGCGAAGCCACCGGCCGACTCCATAGGGCGGTGGCCAGTTGATCAAAAACGGCCGTCAACAAACCCAAAAAAAGTCCGACAATCGGAAAATATGGTATCATTTTTATGGGCTCGAAAGAGTCGGAGCGGCCCATCGGGATGATGGTGATAAATTGTATGGCCGAAATAAAGTGTCGCATTGGTTTAAAAAATAGTTCTATCTATATTCGTCGGAAATTATAACGTATGGATATAAGAACAGAGTCAAACGCTGCAATCCGATGTCCTTCGTTCCTCGTCGATCGTCCTTCGTCCCTCTTTCCTATCCCTTAATGGTCACCGGAATGCCGGCCACAGTCCAAACCACCTGATCGACACACTCGGCAACAGCCTGGTTGGCCCATCCGACCAGATCCCTAAATTGGCGGGCCAGCTTGTTTTCCGGTACGATGCCGGCACCCACCTCGTTGGAGACCAGAATGATGGGATTGGTCGCTGCCGAGACCGCGTCGGTTAGGCATCGAAATTGTTTTAGAATTTGGTCGGTATTCGGATTTTCCACCAGCAGATTGCTGATCCATAAGGTCAGGCAATCGACCACCACGACATCGGCCTTGCGGTCGGCTTCAATAACAGCTTCCGGAAGGTGTATGGGCGCTTCCATGGTAACCCAGAGACCACTGCGCTCCTGTTGGTGTCTGGCGACCCTATGTCTCATTTCATCATCATAGGGGATACAGGTCGCGATAAATATTTTGTTTCCACTGGAAAATTTACGGGCTGTCTCAAGGGCGTGGCCACTTTTCCCACTGCGGCATCCGCCCAATACAAATACTTTTTTCTTCACAGGTCATGCTCCGCTTGTCGGGTTCCGAAGTTCACGGTCCATTCGTTCAGGGTTTCTGTGCTGGATTGCATTTTGGTGGTATTATTTTTACGTGGTTTGTCCAGAGAGCGCACAAATCAAAAATTCAGATTAAGGGTCATCATTGACGTATTGCGACCTTGGATTCTAACCTTTTACTTTAAATCCGGGTCACCTTCTGGACCGCCTAAGGCTGGTTAACCTTTGAACGTTGAACCCAGAACGGTTGCCATCAACCTTGGGACATCTATATGGGATTCAAAATAATCCGCCAGACGGTCGTATTCTTGGTCCTTGGCATCCAGCCCATCCAGGGTTGCAGTCTCCACTTCGGGCAGTCCAATCATATCCAGCCACGATCGGGTTACCGTCGAATTTTCAAACAGGCCGTGAATGTAGGTTCCCAAGATTTTATTATCCGGTGAGACGCATCCATCCGCATCCTCACAGCCGACGCCGTTTCGTTCGAGGACCCGGAACAGGGGTTGACCGCCATGCCGTTCGGTCTGGCCCATGTGAATTTCATAACCGCTGCCATGCACATTTTTGCCGCAAAACCGCGTCAGGGTAGTTGTTTTGGGGGCTTTTAAGGTGGTTTCCACCGGCAATAGATTCAGTGCTTGGGTGGTGCCTGGTCTTCCTTCCAGCCCATCCGGATCGTTTACAAATTTGCCCATCATCTGATAACCACCACAAATCCCCAACACATGGCCGCCCTTGGACACATAATCGGCAAGCATTTCCAACCAGCCGCCTTTTTTTATCCAATTCAGGTCGTAGCGGGTATTTTTGGAGCCCGGCAGTATGACGGCTTTGAAAGCGGTCAGGGTCTGAACTTTTTCTAAAAAATGCAGGTCCAGACCATCCAGTGCCATTAAAGGATCAAAGTCGGTAAAATTAGAAATATGCGGCAGCCGGATGACCGCAACAGCGGGAAGGTCCGAATTATTCGCGGGCACTTTTTGCGGATTTTCGATGACCACCGAGTCCTCAGGATCGATCTGGATGTGATTATACCAGGGCAGCACACCGTATACTTTCCGGTCGGTCTTTTTTTCTATCCAGCGAACACCGTCTTCAAACAGGCGAATATCCCCCCTGAAACGGTTGACAATAAATCCTTTGACCAGATTTCGTTGGGTCCGGGCGATGCAGTTCAATGTTCCGACAATTTGGGCAAACACCCCGCCCCTGTGAATATCAGCGACCAAAATCACCGGTGCGTCCGCATATTCAGCCATTCGGAAATTGACGATATCGTGGGGCATGAGATTCACCTCGGCGCACGATCCGGCACCTTCCATGACAACCAGATCATATTCATGCCGCAATCGGTCGAGGGCGGCTCCGGCAGTGGCAAACAAGTGCTCCTTTCGAGAGTGATAATCACTGGCCGTACTGTTGCCCACAGCTTTTCCCAATAGGACCACCTGTGAGCCGATATCGCTGGTAGGTTTCAATAAAATGGGATTCATATCCACATGCGGCGGAATTTTTGCAGCTTCGGCCTGGACAATCTGGGCGCGGCCGATTTCCAGCCCCTCGGGTGTGACCCCGGAATTATTGGACATGTTCTGGGCTTTGTAGGGTGCCACCCGAACTCCCCGGTTTGCAAACAAACGGCACAGGGCGGTGGTAACGATACTTTTGCCCACATCCGAACCGGTTCCTAGAACCGCTAAGCAGTGAGCTTTTTTAGGCTTTTTGAAGGACACGGTAGATAACATCCCTTATGACTGAATTTCATATTTTTTTGCATACCCTCTGGGTGTATACATAAAATCCAAATATCGACTCGACGTGCTGCTGCCGATAAATACGGTGGTTTGCATATCGACATCGGCGGCAGGCAGGTCCTCCAGGGTGACGATGTCGATATCTTGCTGTTGCCGCATGGCCCGTGAAACAATCCCGACGGGGGTCAGTTTGTCCCGGTGCCGCCGTATGATATCGCAGGCTTTTTTCAGCTGCCAGTTTCTTTTTTTGCTTTTGGGGTTGTACAATACGATAACGAAATCCGCCAGAGCGGCAGCTTCAAGACGCTGTTCAATGAGTTCCCAGGGCGTCAGCAAATCGCTCAGACTGATGGCCGCGAAATCGTGGGTCAAGGGCGCTCCGAGCAAAGCGGCTCCGGCACATAGCGCCGGGATTCCGGGCACGACTTCTAATCTCAGGACGTTTCTGTCATCGACAGCCCCGAAATCTGAGGCCGCAGGCAAAAGGACGACACCTTTGATTTTACAGGTTTCAAAAACCAGACCGGCCATGGCGTAGATTCCGGGATCGCCACTGGAGACGATGGCGCAAGATTTGCCGGTCAGGGCCCGCGCGATAGCCGCCTCCACTCGAACCACTTCCTTGGTCATCCCCGTACTGATGATTTCTTTTCCTTCGATAAGTGGACGGATTAATTCAACATAGGTCGTATAGCCCGCGACAACCTCAACCGAACCGAGAATTTCAGTGGCCCGTTGGGTCAGGTGTTCCGAACTGCCTGGCCCGATTCCGACGACATAAAGTTGATTCGTGCAATGGCCACCGTCACGTTTTTGGTTGATTGTTTGGGAACGATCAGTGCTCCGCCCCTGGCCGTGAGAATTGCAGCTGCTTCGCATACGCTTTTTACTCCAACATGTTTTTCCACCACTGCGGATGGATTTTTAATTTCTTTTATCTGTTTCAGTTGCTTGCAATCATAAAACTCAAGCGGCAGTTTAAGGTTTTCAGCCAAGTTGAGCAGGCCGCTTTCATCGGCTTTCACATCAATGGATGCCAGAGATGCTAAGCTGGCCAATGCCAGCTGGTGATTTGCCAACACCTCCTCGAGGAGTGCTTTGATCTCATCCATGGGCGTATCACGATTGCATCCAATGCCGGCTACCAGGCTGGCAGGCCTCAAAATCAAAACTTCCGGATGAAGGTCGATGACCCTATCGTCAACGTAGATGCCCGGAACGTATTGCCCGGAACCGATCTGGTTTGGCTCTCCGCTATATGTGCAGGGCGACACCCCGGGCAAACAGGTTTCTAAAAAACGGTAGGGATCATGGACGAAAATCTGCCGGCCTTTGAGCAGAGCCATATTCACCGCCTTGATGGCCCGGGGGTTTGCAATCCGAAGATGTTTTTCCTGTGCCAGCATGTCGATCGCCGGCAGCCCGTTTACATCGGTTGCCGTAGTGATCACCGGGTCCGCACCGATAAGCTTTGCGATTGATCGGGTCAAGGCGTTGGCGCCGCCCAAATGACCGGATAGCAGGCTGATGGCGTGATTGGCCTGGTCGTCCACCACGACGACAGCCGGATCTACAAGTTTGGAATTGATAAGAGGCGCGATCATGCGCACCACAATTCCGGTACTCATAATAAATATATGACCGCGGTAGCGGCCAAAGGCATCGCTGAGAGCCTTGGAAAGGCTTTCGAACCAGAGCCAATCGGTGGGTTTTTCTTCAATAGTTTGCGATATGAAAACATCGCAATCCGTCAGTTTGTCTGAAATCAACCTGGCAAGCTTAACGCCGTTGGGTGTAATGACCCAGACGGCTGTTTTATCGGTGTTGGATGGATGCATTTAGTTTAATTATTAAGAGCTTAAGCTGTAGAACCTAAATTAAAATTTAACAGATGTTAAAAATATCCATATGTTGGACTCACCGTCGATATTCGTGTTTGAACGTCTTGTCGTACAGCTTTGATTTGTGCTTCAAATTGGCCGGTCCCACATCCAGAACTTTACTTACGATGATCAGGGCTTGTTTGGTAATTTTCTCAGCTGCAACTGTCGCTGCCAATTCGGTCAGCGTCGTCACTATCACCTTTTCCTCGGGTTGACTGGCCCGGTAAACCACCGCACAAGTGGCATTCGAACCGTAAGCGGCAGCTAAAATGTCAGCCACCTCTGCTACCATGGACATGCTAAGATAGATCGCCATGGAGGCCTGGTGTTTGGCCAGTTCTGCCAGGTTCTCTTTCTCCGGCACCGGCGTCCGTCCGGCCATGCGGGTCAGCACCAGCGTCTGCGAAATTTCAGGCAGGGTGTATTCCAGACCCAGGGCGGCGGCGGCTGCAAAGGCGGCGGTCACGCCCGGTATCACTTGATAAGGGATATTCCGTTGTTGAAGCGCGACCATCTGCTCGAAAATGGCCCCATACAGGCTGGGATCCCCCGTGTGCAGCCTGACAACCCGTTTGCCCTTGGAATGGGCGTTTTCAATTTCTTCGATGATTTCTTCAAGGTTCATGGATGCGCTGCTGAGCGCCTTTGTGCCGGGACGGGTCCACTGCAGCAATTCTTGGGGAACAAGGGACCCGGCATAAATCACCACATCGGCGGCCTTCAACGCATTTTGACCTTTGACGGTAATCAGTTCCGGATCTCCCGGGCCGGCACCGACAAACAGAATCGGATTTTTGAATTCGGATTGCGGAATGCGGAATGCGGAATTATAGGGCGCTTTATTCCTTTTTGATTTCTTTGGCATAATTTGCAGTTTCTTAAAATAGTTAATTAAAATTTATTGATAACTTTTTTAGTAAATATAGTTGTCATTTATTGACAATGTATCGAGAAATATTCAGCTTGATGATGACAGTACTATATCTGAAACGATCATTCCATATCCCGGAACTCCTTCTAGCTTATGCATTCTCAATTCCGACTACCGGTCAATTTCCAACTGCCCCACTCCGACTTCCTCATTCCGGATTCCGAATTCACGTTTTCCACTTTCCGAATTCCGACTTCCGCATTCCGCTGATGATCCATACCGGATTCCCTGCATCCAGTCGATCTCCCCAGGGCATTGGTCGGCTCCGGCTAATCTGAACCTGAATCATCTGAACCGAGAAACCGAGGGCTCTTAACGTTTCCGAGGCTGTCTGGATATTTTGGATCAGAACGGTGTTGACGACCACCAAACCGTCGGGTTTCAGGAAGACGATTGCGGCCCGGATAATTTTTGCCAAATCCCGGCCTCCCCCACCGATGAAAATCCGATCCGGCTGCGGAAGACTTTCCAATCCTTCCGGCAGCACCGTTTGCCTGATATCCAAATTTTCAGCTCCAAAACGAGCTTTGTTAATTTCAATTTGCCGGACTCTGGCGGGATTTTTTTCCAGTGCAAATACTTTACCTGACGGCACCAGCAGGGAGGCCTCGATGGAAATTGAACCGCTGCCGGCACCCAGATCCCAGAGTATGTGATCTTTCATCAGCCGCAGCTTGGCCAAAACAATGGCCCGCACCTCCGATTTGGTAATCAAGCCCTGCTGATGAGCGTAATGATTGTCCGGCAAACCCAGATGTAGCGGTCTAATGCCTTGCAGACATTCGTCACTGCGCTTCAATATCACCAGATTGGGTTCCGCAAACGTCATTGTGGCAGCCTGGTCCAGATCGTACCATGCGAAACGTTCATCAGAGCTTCCGATAGACTCCAGCACACACAGTTTGAAATTCAAGAAACCTTCTTGCAAAAGGCGCTGGGCAAGCCAGGCCGGATTTCTCTTTGGATCCGTGAACACGGCCACCACAGTGTTCATTTCCAGGATTTTAAACAAAAGATCTTCGTTATCCCTGCCGTGTAGACTGACAACTCGAACATTGTTCCACGGTTCTTTTATCCGAGCGAAAGCGGCGGCCACCGATGAGATGTTGGGATAAACAACAATATTTTCAGTCCCAAGGGCTTTTACCAGCCGAGCACCGATACCGAAAAACAGAGGATCTCCTGAAGCGAGCACCACAATGGATTTGGTTACCATGCGCGCTTTGATAAAATCGATGACAGTTTCAAGGTTTTTGTCGATGGATTTTTTTTCAACCGGATATCGATCAAAATTATCCAACAGACGTTGACCACCCACAAGGATATCTGCTCGCTCTATGATTCCAAGGTGTTCGGCGGTTTGGTCCTTCGGGCCCATGCCCAGGCCGATAATCGTCACGGCTTTCATGATTGGGTGATTCCTTTTTAAAAATCAGCGGCCACCAGCAGATGGCTCCAGGGCCGTCTCATATCCCCAACTCTGTTGGTGGTCGCTGATTTTCCGAGTCAAAAACCACTTCGCCATCAT
>JASFSK010000236.1:0-7134 GCA_050114455.1 Desulfobacterales bacterium
TTTAGGTCTATTCCCACTATCATTGCTCCTCGTTATGAGCCTGCTGGGATTATCGTACAATCTAAGGTTCGTTCCCAAGGCGCTTGCCGGTATCCGCTATCGGAGAATCAGAGATATCCCCGGATCTAAAACCATATTAATTGCCATGGCATGGGGAATAGTGACTGCCGTTCTCCCTTCCCTGTCTTTGACAGGAACGGTAAGCTGGATCACCGGACTGATTTTCCTATGGACCGTCGGTATCGTGTTTGTCAGAACAACATTTTTTGACATTCTCGACATGCAGGGCGATCGCATCGTTGGTAAGGACACCCTTGCCATTCTGCTCGGTGAAAAACGATCCATGCAGATTTTAAAGAGGATGCTTATCGCACTCACGATAGCGCTGATTGGCCTGAGTGCCTTTCACGTCGTATCCTATTTGGGCTTTGTGTTGATTAGCTGTCCGATATTTTTTTTACTTCTACTCTCGGCATACGAACGGGGAGTTCTACTACCAAGCATCAAGTTGGAATTTCTGGTAGAGACAAACTTCATTCTGGCGGGATTTGCCGCTGCTCTGTGGTCGGTGTTTGACGTTTAACAGGACCTTCAAGATACGGGTTGAAAACCATGAAACCGATAAAACTAGCAATCGAAGATGTGCTCGACCTGCATACTTTTCGGCCCAAAGAGATACCTGATCTATTAAAAGATTATTTCGCAGAATGCCTGAAGGCTGGGATCTTCTCTGTCCGTATTATTCACGGTAAAGGTAAGGGCATTCAGAAAAGACGCGTTCAGGGACTTCTTTCAAGAAACGCCATGGTGGCAGCGTTCAAAGACGCGCCACCGGAGGCCGGTGGGTGGGGAGCGACCATTGTTGAATTAAATGAAAATTGGAATGGTGAAAATAATTAGAAACCCACAAAGCAATCCGATCTTTGACATTGCTGGTTAACAGCACCTATGCCATAGATTCTGCCGTTTGTAGTCACGCGTCAATGATGACATAACGGGGATCAAATTAAAAATGACAAGATAAGGCCAGTATCAATTTAACATCTCCTGGATCTTGTCTGATAGGCTTTGCATGTTAAACGGTTTCTGGATAAATCCGCAAAAACCGCGTTTTAAAAGCTGACCGGTTTGTTGATCAGCTCCATAACCACTTGAAAGTAATACCTTTATCGTCGAATTACTGGACTGCAATTCATCAAATATGTCGGCAGCACCCATGTCCGGTAAGATCATATCCAGAATAACGAAATCAATCTCATTCTGGTTATCTTTGTAAACACCCAGCGCCTCTTTGCCATTTTTAGCTGTTAATACGGAAAACTGCAGTTTTTCAAGCATTTGCTTGCCAACACTGATGACGATCTCCTCATCATCAACAAGTAAGACTGTCTTTGCCGCCATTTGTTAGTCGTCTCCATTACCCCCCTGGTAATCAAAACTCCCCTTTTTCAATTAAACTTAAGCTTAGCAGAATCCTACCGAAATTGCAAAATTTTTAGTTAGTTACCTATTATTTCAACCCTGTCGATACGTTTGATCGTCTACTTGGCGATACCGCCCAGATTAGATTCCTATGGATGATATCTCATGCGGAAAAACAAATCAAGTTAAGAAATTGCCAACTGAGGCAACATGCATAAGAAAATTATCAAAGAGATATACCATGTTGATTTTATTTAATAATTTGTTTCAACCGATCTGAATTACTTTCATCTTTGCCGTATTTTTGCCTAACCTTTTTGGATTCAAGGTTTCTTAACCGAGACTGGATTTTATAAAAAAACGGCATTATACTATTATTATAACAACCAAAGACATTAAGGCAATCACCGGTCAAATGTTTACCAGGGAGCCTGAAGAAAAAATCACCGGCAGCGCCAGAGTGATCGCAACCTTTAAAGGCAGCCGCAAAGAGACAATCATTGAATGTGAGGTGCTGAAAGGAGCTAATGAACTGGGCAGTAAATTTCGAGTGGTTTCGGCCATGGGACCTGCCTATTCCGGGAAAATCTCATCTCTTCAGGTGGAACGGAAAAATGTCAAGATCGGCAGACCAGGGCAGCAGGTTGGCATCAAAATTTCGAACTGGAACAAAGCGAAAGTTGGCGATCTGGTAGAATGCTACGCCACCATCAAGCCGACTGGAAGAGGCCCCTGGAAAGCCAGGCCGGGAATATTCCGTTCCATCGCGTAATTTAAAATCATGAATATGGGAGCAATGGAGATAAGATGAATATTGTTTTAATTTATATGACAGCCGGCAGCAAAGATGAGGCTTCCAAGATAGGAAAAGAACTTGTAAGCAATAAATTGGCGGCCTGCATCAACATTCTGGACAATATGCACTCCATTTATCTGTGGGAGGGAGAAATTCAGAACGATACAGAAGTTGTCATGATTGCTAAAACCACTGAGGACCGCGTACCGGCGTTGATTGAGAAAGTTAAATCCATACACAGCTATGAGTGCCCTTGCATTGTGAGCCTGCCGGTTTCAGGCGGGCATCAACCCTTTTTAAATTGGATCTCCGAAATGGTAAGAAAACCAACCACACAAATAGAATCGCCATAACATAACCGGGTAGGACTCCGCGGGCACACGGATACGATGATGTGCTCCCTTTAGTTTATCTATTTTCCTCTTTTCCAATTCTGATTCGAATAAACCGCGGCCGGTAAAGCCGAGTGTCAGCGGCCATTTTATAAAAATCGGTCGAGTTGGCCACATAGGTTACGATCAGTTCGTCCGGCCTGGTTGTGAGTTCCGGATGGCCCTTGGCGGCATAGCAAATAATATCCACATCCCAATTGATTTCCGGGCACTGATATATGTCAATAGGCTGACTCCAAGGTCCCCAGGGATAGCGGGCAAACCGTGCGGCGATCGTGTGCGAATTGCTGTCCTGGCTATAAACAACAATGAATTTTTCCAGGGATGTAAGAAAAGACACTGAGTATTCATTGGCCATTTTGCCACAAAGACGCTCTGCATTTTTAAAATCGGACACCCATTTCCCATCAGCATAAAACCGCCACCGATCGAATTTTGATAAGTTCTTTTCATATACCCGTGCCAAAATCATATATTTATGATGAAATCCATCAACCACATCCTCGGTAGTGCCGTAAATATACAGCCAGGGACCTTGTCGCAATACCCAGGAACCGAAAAAAGTGGCGCCAGAAGAAGAAATATGAGTCCAGGGAATCTTCAACTGGCTAATTTTCCAATGATCCGGCCGATCATGGGGATTGGTTACATGTCCCAGCCAGGTTCCGATAATTCTAAATCCAGAACCAGAAGGTTTTTCGGTACGCTCAGTTTGAATTAAGAACAGATATAAACCCTGGCTGGTTTCCACACCGTGATATATCCACAACCATCCCCGGTCGTCGGCAGGTCGGATAAGCGCTGCGGGATCTGCACCTGGCCCCTGGCTAAAATAAAATTTCACAGAAGCCCGGGGCGGAGACAAACCTGATTGTATTGCAGCAGTATTGTTGACGATGACGGCATTTTCATGCTGCCCGTCACGGATATCGCCCAGCCAGGTATCACCGAACAACCAAAGAAATGTATCATTCGAAAGGGATAGCGAGTATGCCCCATCAGCCCCTGTCCAGCCGTGCGCGTTGTCAAACAGTGCATCATAGCCGGGCAGTGGGTCCACTGTGATGGCAGGCTGCGCCACACATCCGGCAACCTGCAACAGGAAAACAAGGAATAGGGCTTTGGAAACATATCGTTTCAGATCCATCGTATTCAGATGACCTCCTTACTCTAAAGAGCGCTGTCATTACATTAGCTTATATCTTGAGAGGCAGTAAAGTCTCAAGGGAGAAATCAGTGCCCTAAAGCTTTCTTGCCCTCAGTGGCCTCAATGCTTAAAATTTGATTATAATAGTCCATTCAATGGGGGTATCAAATGAAATCAGGCCGAATCGTACTCTTATTAAGTTTAATACTGTCAATTCCAATGCTCGCCGATGCCCGGGTTTCAAGCCTTCGGTGTGGTGCCCGTCTAATTACGGAAGGTGATTACAAGGATCGGGTGCTGGCAGAATGCGGCGAGCCGGATTACGTTGAAGTGTGGGAAGAGGAACGGATTTATGGGTTTCGCCATCACCCCAGTTATTATGGCAATTACGACAATTATGAATATGGACCTCAGGATCACAGGTATGGCACACCGTATCGGGTAAAAAAATTGGTGGTTATTGAAGAATGGACTTACAATTACGGTCCTGGACGGTTCTTGAATCACCTGAGACTGGAAAACGGCGTCGTGGTCGACATTGCCAGCGGCGACTACGGATACTAATAAGGCCACCTCATGTTTATTGATTCTGCAACTACCTAAATCCACAGCTTTTTCTTGACTCAAATCTAAAGAGGTAATATGATTCTCGTCGCAGGGCATGGAACCAAAACCCAAAAATAAAACGATCCGGAACAGCAGCGGCTTTACATTGATTGAAATTGTAGTAGTAGTGGTGCTGATCGGCATCATTTCAGCCGTGGTATTTGCGCGCTCCATCTCCATGGATCGGATGGATATTGTCGGGGAGGTGGATAAAATTAGAAACCATATCCGTTACGCCCAATCGATGGCCATGAAACGCAACGAGGTATGGATGATAGGCTGTGACGGTAGCCAGTACTGGATGGCCGACAGCACATCTACCGCAGTTCCACTTCCGGGAGAGACGGCCACTACAATTTCATTGGCCGATTTGGGTGTCGGCATGAATGCCTTTACGGTCTATTTTGATCCCCTGGGGATTCCCTATCACGTCTATGTGGACGAGGACAACAACAGTCCCGTTACCCCGGGAAATCCAAGGGTCATCAACATTTCAGCCGGCTCTGAATCCCAGGCATTAACTGTAACCCCACAGACCGGACTCATCACCACCCGATGAACCAGGCAACACCCATGCATACCTGTGAAAATGGTTTCACGTTAATAGAGGTGATCGCCACCGTCATTGTCATGGGGATTCTGGCCGCATTTTTCATGCATTTTATGGGAACCGCCCTGGAAGACAGCTGGCAATCCGTCGAAGTGGTGGCGGATGAAGCCAAAGCCGAAGGGTTGATGGAAAAAATCATTGGAGAATATGTCGATAGGATGAATGATAATCATGCTACCGCCCTTTCGATTATCGCGGGTCGTGAGACATCCTATGAAAGTGATTCCGATTACGGCATGCCGGTTACCATGGAATACATCGTATTTGACTCAAACGGGGCAGAGCAGCCGGACACTGCCGGTCAGAACAGAAATTTGAAGGTCACTGTCGAGTCACCGGGAGAAAATTTAACGACCATACTGTCTCAAAGCCGTACGAGTTCAAATCAGTCATGGGTACCCTACTAATATTGTTATTGGACACAGATGAGCACGGATTATATGGATAATACTCAAATCTTTATCCGTGTCAATCTGCGCAAATCCGTGTCCAAACAAAATTTTCATCATGAATAACCCAAAAGGCTTCGCCCTCATCGAATTGATGGCCGTCATTGTCCTGGTCGGCATCATTGCGTCTTTTTCCACCTTTTTCCTTTACACCGGCTTCAACGGCTATATAAACACAAAAAACGCCACCGAGGGTGCTCTCAACGCCCAAATGGCTCTGGATCGCATTTCTATGGAGCTGCGAAATATCCGTGAGATTATTCCGACACCATCCAATACATCTATCACCTACAAAAGCGAGACCTTGACGGGAACCTGGACACTTAAGCTAGTCGGAGACGAGCTTTTTATTAACGAAAATGAAAATGATTACAAACTGTTAGAAAAAGTTTCATCCTTCTCTTTAACAGTCACGTCCCGGGATTTGGACCACAGGACCCCCACTGACCAAGAGATTGCCGAGATTGGTGTGGAGTTCAGAATAAGTGATATCAGTGACAGTGGCAGGGTGTTCAAAACGAATATTTTTCCGAGAAACATGGTCAAAAAAACCTGGTAATAGACTCTGCGACAATATAGATAACCTTTAATCAAGTAAGAAGCGCCATGTATTCAGGTCTGAGATGATCCCCAATATGTCCAAATGCCAAAAGCAAAGAGACGCTGACTGGCGAAAAGTACTTCAAATGCATCCCAACCAAATCGGATCTGTTCTGGTTTATCTCATCGTTGTTATCTTAATTTTTGGCGTATTGGGTGCCACCATGGTCTCCCTGTTTACCACCGCCACCACCAGTTCGGCTACCCCCAACGATGCCAAAAGGGCCTGCTTTATGTCTGAATCTGCCACACGGTATGCGTTTAGTGAATTGAGAAATACCGATTTTGGGGAAAGCACCATCAACGATCTCAATTCCACGACATACAATGTCACCGATTCAGGAAGCTTCAACATCAGAGCGTTTAGTCTGTGGTTTGAGTCCCCATCAACCCAGAGTGGCAGCCCCTATACTCTGAATGTTCCTAAAGGGATGATGCCGCTGGATTTTGTGGTGCCTGCCAACAGCAATGTCTGGCTCATCAATTTCGAATACCTGGTAGACACAGATTTTACTGGTGCCAGGTCACCAATCTCCGCATATACGAGAGTCAATGATACATCCGCAACAGTCAATTTATCCGGTGATTTTAACGTCTCTCCTAACGAAAGGATTGGTCTGGGGGTGATGCCTGCGACCACTCAAAGTTCATTAAATGAAGGTGGTGATCTCTATGTTGAACGTATTGCCAAAGATTTTTTTCCTCGATTTAATGGTGCTATTAATATAAACGGATTTGATTATTCCTATGAACGCCTGGTAGACGAGCCAGCCAACAATCGCGTCAAACTGGAAAGTCTGACCGCTTCACAGTTTGACAATCCTGCCGGCGAATTTCCCCTGACAGTTACTAGAACAGCGGATAGTCCCTACACCGGAGATTTTATCGTGTTATCCCCCATGAATTATATGGTGGTTCCGAGTGGACTATCCCAATCGGCATCCTGTGGAAATGAATATCAAACCGGCATGAATATATTTAACCCGTCAAAATTAAATATAAAGCCGGATATCACCCCTGATGAATTCACAGACAACATCAGTGAGGTAGAAACCAGTGTGAATGTCGTCACGCCGATTCCGGATGATGATACGCTTGACATCGGTGGGAGC
>JASFSK010000237.1:0-7124 GCA_050114455.1 Desulfobacterales bacterium
GATGTACTGGTCTACAATACCAATCAATGTCGGGACGTGCAGGACTGGTTTAAGTGGTATGGAGAAAAATTCAGCGCGCCGGTCATTGGTGTTCATACCCATCGAAATGTGGGTGATGTGACCGAAGCCCACATTGCTTCGATTGCCAAACAGATGGAAGCGCTGGTCGAGCCCCTGGAAAAAGTCTCCGGCCAAAAATTCGAAATGGACAAGCTCAAGGAAGCAGTGAGACTTTCACGCGATTGCTCCGATATCTGGAAAAAAATTCTGGATACGGCCTCGGCGATTCCGGCTCCTCTGACTTTTTTCGATGGAACCACCCTCATGGGGCCGGCGGTGGTGGGCCGCGGCACTCAAAAGGCATTGGATGTCTTTGAGAAACTGCTGGCGGAACTTGAACAAAGAATCGAAAATGGTGAAGGTGCCGTTGAAAGTGAAAAACACCGGATCTACTGGGATGGTATGCCGGTTTGGGGTAGATTGAGCGCACACTCGAAACTGTTTTCGGGATTGAACACCAACGTTTTGGCATCGACCTACTGCAACAGCTGGATATTCTCCGCCCTGGACCCCGAAGATCCCTTTCATAGCATGGCCAAAGCCTACACGGAGTTGTTTATCGTGCGCGACGATGACGCCAAAGAAAAATATATCAAGGACATGCTGTCATTTTTCAAGGTCGACGGTGTTATCTACCATGACGCCAAGACGTGTCCGAACAATACGAATTGTCGTTACGGCATGCCCCAGCGACTGAGCAAGGCGACCGGTATTCCAAGTTTGACGATTCACGGTGATCTGAACGATCTCAGGTTACTTTCCGATGAGCAGACCAAAACAAATGTCGAAGCCTTTATCGAACAACTCGAAGAAAGTAATTAACGGATGGGGGTTTGGTGTTTGTTCATAATCAATAGAACACCAATCAACTAGATACAAATCAACCAAACAACACAAAACAATCAAATACAAAACATTCGCAAATAAGGAGAATTTAGATGTTAGAGTCTTTGTTTCGTCCAAAATCGGCAGCCGTGATTGGAGCTTCGTCCAAAGAGCTTTCCATCGGCAATCGGGTCATCAAGAACTTGATAGATTTTGGGTTCAAGGGTGATATCTATCCCATCAATCCCAAGGCGGATGAAATCAGGGGTCTTAAGGCATACAAATCGATTATGGAATGCCCCGACAATATCGACGTTGTTCATATGGTGATCCCTGCCAAGTTCGTACCCATGGCCATGGAAGACTGCGGCAAAAAAGGCGTAAAAAATGTCATTATCAATTCCGGCGGCTTCTCCGAAGTCGGTCCTGATGGTGAGGCCCTTGAAAAAGAATTTCTAAAAATAGCCGGCAAATACGGCATCCGCGTTATGGGTCCGAACTGCCAGGGTGTGATCAACACCGACCCCGATGTCCGTTCTTACACCAACTTCACGTTTACCATGCCGGATCCGGGCTACATATCAATCGTGGCTCTCAGCGGGGGCGTGGCCGAAGTGATTCATCAGGCATTTTCCCAAATGGGGGTTGGTACCCGAATTTATGCTTCCAACGGCAACGCCTGCGATGTGACCATTCCCGAAATCATTCGCTATCTGGGCGATGACGACGGCACACGGGTCATCGTCACCTATGTCGAAGGTCTTAGAGATGCCAGCACTTTTCAGGAAGTTGCCAAAGAGGTTGCCGCCAAAAAGCCGATACTGGCGATGAAGGCCGGACGAACCATGGAAGGCGCCAAAGCGGCGGCATCTCATACCGGAGGACTTGCCAAAGAAGACATTGCCACCGATTTGATTTTCAAGAAAGCCGGCATCCTTTCCTTCCGTGACGAGGGGGAATTGATTCAGGCCGCCGTGGCATTTGCCACCCAGCCGATTCCTGAGGGCAACCGGGTCGGGATCATCACCAATACCGGCGGCCCGGCAGTGATTGCCACCGATGTGATGGTCGGTGCTGGCCTGACCCTGCCACCGCTTTCGGATAAAACCAAACAGGTGCTTACTGAAACGCTATTTCCGGAGGCTTCGGTAAACAATCCGGTGGATGTTCTGGCAACCGGTCCCGCTGCCCATTACCGGGCCTGCCTGGATGCCATGATGGCAGATGACAATTTCGATAGTGTATATGTCAATTTTGTCACGCCATTTTTTGTTGACAATGAAAGCATTGCCCGAGAAATTGTCGAAGTCAGCAACCAGCAGATAAAGCCCATCGTCTGTAATTTAATGACCGACCGGCGCCAGTGGACGGAAGTGGTAAAAATTTTGCAGGATGGTGGCGTACCATGCTTTGCGCTGCCCGGAGAAGCAGCGCGAGCGATGGCGGCCATGGTACGGTACAACGAAATCCGCACCCGTCAAACTGGCGAGGTCACACTTTTTGATGATGTTGACGCCCCCAAGGGTAGAAAAATACTACAGAAAGCCGGCAAAACTGGAAAATCGAGTCTATCGGCCGAGGAAGTTTACAGCATTCTGGATGCCTATAATATTCCGACTGCGGGCTGGTGCATGGCAGCCACCGTGGAAGATGCGGTCGCTGAAGCTGCCAAAATCGGCTATCCGGTAGTGGTCAAGGCCGATGCTGCTTCTATCCTGCACAAAAGTGACATGGGGGGTGTCGCCGTCGACCTGAAAGATGGCGATGCCGTGCGGGCTGCGGTTGAAAAAATGACGCAACGTTTCTCCGATGGCGACCTGCGCTTTTTCATCCAGCAATATCTTCCGGGTGGTTTGGAATTGATCATGGGTGCCAAGGCCGAAGAAGATCTGGGCCACGCCGTTATGTTCGGTTTGGGTGGTATCTTCGTTGAAGTTATGAAGGATGTCGTCTTCAATCTGACACCGGTGGCATCGGGCGAGGCCCGCCAGATGCTGTCGTCCATCCAAGCCGCACCCATGCTCCAAGGCGTGCGGGGACAAAAGGGTGTGAATCAGGACCGGTTGATCGAAATCCTCCAGCGTCTTTCCCAGCTTCTCGGAGATCTGCCGGAAATTCAGGAAATGGATTTAAATCCATTGATTGCCTATGAGGATCAGGTGTTTGTTGTGGATGCCAGGATAAGCATTGAATAGTGACGATTGACGAATTTTGGAATTCGCTTCGCTTTGATTTTTTGCATCTCTAACATCGACAGGATTCCTTCATTGGTCATTCGTCAATCGAAATTTTTCATTTTTATAGGAGGAATTCCATGGCCGGATGGTTGAATCTAGGTCAAAACCTTAAGATCAATGCCAAAAAATTTTCGCAAACTATCGCGCTCAAAGACCGCACGCGGTCGTTTACGTATCCCCAGGCCAACAGACGGGTCAATAAGCTTGCCCACAGTTTGCTTTCAATGGGCTTGTCCAAGGGTGATAAGGTGGCAGTGCTGCTGGAAAACAGCATCGAAATCGTTGAATTGTACCTGGCAACCGCCAAAACCGGTATCATCATCGTGCCGATCAATTTTCGACTGGTCAGTTCGGAGGTCGAGTATATTGCTGACAATTCGGATGCTAAAGCCTTTTTCGTCCATGACGATTTCACATCAACAGTGGAACCTATCAGGGACAATCTGAAAAATATTGCACCGGAAAAATATGTCATCGTCGGTCAGGCCTCAGAGGGGTACATTCCATACGAGACGTTTATTGAAAACGCTCCTGACAATGAACCGGACATCGAGGTATCACCGGATGACACCTGGATATTGATTTATACCTCCGGTACGACCGGCAAGCCCAAAGGGGTCGTTCGGTCACATGTATCTCATATTGCATTTTTTCTGATCAATGCAGCCGACTTTGGTTTCAACGAGCATGATTTTTGTCTGAATGTCATGCCGATTTGCCACATTAACTCCACGTTTTTTACCTTTACCTTTATCTACATCGGCGGTTCGGTTTACATCCATCCGGCACGATCGTTCAAACCGGAAGAAATATTGCAAATCGTCGAGCAGGAGAAAATTACCTTTATCTCCCTAATCCCCACGCATTATAACCTGATTCTAAACGCCTCCCAGGAAGCCAAAAAGCGCGATGTCAGCTCCATCCGAAAACTGTTGTGTTCTTCCGCCCCGGTCCGTAAAAGCATGAAATTGGCAATCATGGATTTTTTCCCCGGCGTCGATCTCTATGAAGGATACGGCTCGACCGAAGCCGGCATTGTCACCGTGCTCAAACCCGAGGACCAGATGAGAAAACTGGGGTCGATCGGTTATGAAACGTTGGGCACGGATTTTGTTAAGATTCTGGATCAGGATGGCAATGAGGTTGGTGTCGGTGAGGTCGGCGAATTATATTCACGGGGGCCGATGCTTTTTGACGAATACTACAAAATGCCCGAGAAAACCAGTGAATCCTTTAAGGACGGTTGGTTTTCTGCCGGCGACATGGCCACCCGGGATGAAGACGGTTTCTATCAGATCGTCGACCGCAAAGACAATTTGATCATTACCGGTGGGGAAAATGTCTATCCCAGTGAAATCGAAGAAGTCATCGGAAGCCACGAGTGTGTGTTCGACTGTGCCATTGTCGGTCTCCCCGACGACAAGTGGGGCGAGAAGGTGGCGGCAGTGGTCGTCCGCAAACCCGGTCTGGATGAATCCATGATCAATGAAGATACCATTCGGCAATGCTGTAAAAGCCAGATGGCCGGATTCAAGCGTCCCAAAGAGATTATTTTCATTGATGAAGAGGAAATGCCGCGGACCCCAACTGGAAAAATACTACACCGCAAACTCAGGGAGAAGTTTCAAGATTAAGGAGGACAAATATGAATTATGCCAACTATGCCGTCGTTCATGCCCGACACTTATCCGATAAGACCTGCCTGATCGAAAGAACGCCTTCCAAGAACCACAGACGCACACTTACCTGGCGGCAGTTTAATGATGAGATCAATAAAGTTGCCAATTATCTGTCAAAGGACTTGGGCATCAGTGACGGCGACTTTGTCATGCATTTGCAGAACAACTCCCTTGAATGGCTGATCACCTATTACGGTATTATCAAGATTGGCGCCGTGGTCGTCCCCCTTAATTTTCGATTTGTAGGCCCCGACATTTTATATGCCGCTAAAATTAGCAAACCCAAAGCGTTTATCCTGGGATCGGAATTTCTCTCGGTGGTCCAGCCGGTTCAAAAAGACTTGAAAACCGTCGAGAAGTACATTTGCGTGGGCGCGACGGTACCGCATGACATGATCGACTATCAGACAATTGAAGACAGCAGCGATACCTCCGAAGCCATGGCAGAGGTGGCAGACGACCATGACTTGGCCATGATGTTTACCTCCGGGACCACCGGTGACCCCAAGCCGGTCCTGCACACCCATTACTCTTTGAACAATACCGCCATCGGCAATGGCATGAGTTACTTTGTTGAAAAAAACGATAATTATGTGTTTTTCCTCCCCCTGTATCACAGTGGTACCATGTTTTTATGGGCGCCCTTTTACGCCACGGGGGCCGTCGGAACAATTCTCCGTGAATTCAACGAACCAAAATGGATCATCGAGGCTTTGGCTGAAGAAAAAGGAACCGACATTCTCTTTGTGGTACCCATTGCCGTCGCGATTCTTAATGCGATCAGCAGTGGTGATATCAATTTAGACGACTACGATCTTTCCAGCTGGCGGTACATGGAAATCGGTGCCCAACCGGTGCCCTTCGACGTCATGAAGCGCTTGGTCGAAACACTGCCCTGCGGTGTATCGAATATTTACGGTATCACTGAAGGCGGCGGTGGCGGACTCTTTAATCTGTATCCTGAGGAAGTATTACAAAAGCCCGGATCCATCGGCAAACCTACCTTCGGCATGGATGCAAAAATTGTCGATTTTGACGGTACCGAACTTCCGGCCGGTAAAGTTGGAGAACTGTTGCTTAAAACCAATCGCATGATGAAAGGCTATTATCAAAACCCGGATTTGACCCAAGAATCGCTCAAAGACGACTGGCTCTATACGGGTGATCTGGTCAAAGCCGATGAACAAGGATACTATTACATCGTCGACCGCGCCAAAGATATGGTCACCAGCGGCGGTGAAAATATTTTTCCGGTAGAGATTGAAGATGCCTTGATGGATCATCCGAAAATCGATGATGTCGCCTGCATTGGATATCCGGACGAGCGCCTGGTGGAAATCGTGTTGGCCATCGTGCAGTTAAAGGAAGGCGAATCCATGACGGAGACCGAGTTGATCGAGTTCGCCAAATCCAAAATGGCAACCTACAAGGTGCCGCGCAAGGTCATATTCGATTCGGTCATGAGAAATCCAACCGGCAAACTCATGAAGCCCAAAATGCGGCAGAAATATACCGGCCGCAAGGAAGCCTTTCAAAAGCTGGATTAAAAAAAGAAGGAGGCCGCATTGCTGATAACTGAAATTCTCGCCAGAAATGCCCGCGTCTATGGTGATGACATTGCGCTGGTTGAAAGGGACCCGGCCAAGAACAGCCGCAAGGAAATTACCTGGAAAGAGTTCGATGACGAGGCCAACCGGGTTGCCAATGCCCTGATTGAAAGAGGCGTTCGCAAGGGCGACAGAGTTGTGCACCTGATGATGAACTGCATTGAATGGCTGCCAGCCTACTTTGGTATTCTACGCACCGGGGCCTGGGTGGTACCGCTGAATTTCAGGTTTTCGGGCGATGATATCAAACAATGCTGCGAAATTGCCGAAGCAAAAGTCCTGATTTTCGGCGAAGCGTTTGTTGACAGAATCGATTCGGTCAAGGCCGCTTTGGATCGAACCATAGAAAAATACATATTTGTGGGCAATGAAAACGCGCGCCCCGAAGACGCCGAACAATATACGGATTTTCTGGCTTCGGCCGATCCAGAAAATCCGGCGATATCCTTTGACCTGCTCGACAGCGCGGGTTTGTACTTCACATCCGGCACGACCGGCAGGCCCAAGGCCGTCCTCCTGACCCATCGCAACCTCGAATATGCCTGTTATGCCGAAAATCGTCACCACAACCAGACCCGTGAAGACAATTTTTTGTGTATCCCGCCGCTTTACCATACCGGTGCCAAAATGCACTGGTTCGGCAGTTTTATTGTCGGCGGCAAAGGTGTTATTCTCAAAGGAATTCGGCCTGAATTGATTCTGCAGGCTGTTTCAGA
>JASFSK010000238.1:0-7104 GCA_050114455.1 Desulfobacterales bacterium
AAAAAATATACTTACAGCGCTAAAAAATCGGACAACCAAGGCAAATGGGGGCTGGTCGATGCCGACGGAGCCACCCTCGGCCGGGTGGCCACTATGATTGCCTCCCGCCTTCAAGGCAAACACAACCCTTTGTATACACCGCATGTTGACACCGGCGACTGGATTGTCGTGATCAATGCAGACAAGGTAAAGTTGACCGGGAAAAAGATGGACCAGAAACGATACTATCGACACAGTGGATACATCGGTGGCCTCACCGAAACGACTGCCAAAGATCTCAAAGAAAAGCGCCCCGAGGATCTAATCCGATTTGCCGTCAAGGGCATGCTGCCTAAAAATAAGCTGGGAAGAAAACTATACGGTAAATTAAAGGTATACGCCGGTGATCAGCACCCCCATGAGGCCCAAAAACCCGAGGTTATCGAACTTTAGAATTCACATTAAATTTTGAAATTTTGAGGAATTAAATGCAGCAAGAAAATAGTTATTACGCGACCGGCAGGCGCAAAACTGCAATTGCCAGGACATGGATCAAGCCAGGCAATGGTGAAATTGTCATAAACGATCGCCCGGTGGAAGATTATTTTCCAATTGAAACCATTCGAGCGGATATGATTCAACCGTTCAAGATAACCAACACCTTCGGTTCCTACGATGTCAAAGCAACCGTGGTCGGCGGTGGTATTGCGGGTCAGGCCGGTGCTGTCCGGCACGGCATTACCCGCGCACTGGTCAGCGTCAATCCGGATTTCAGGTTGGCATTGAAAAGGGCCGGGTTTATCAAACGTGATCCCCGGGTCAAAGAAAGAAAAAAGTACGGCCAAAAAGGTGCCCGAGCCCGGTTTCAGTTTTCAAAACGTTAAATCGCTATTTTTTTGACATGCCATTAGGGGAGCAGGCTGCCGTCTGTTCCCTTTTTTGTTTTGAATTGAGCCGCAAAATATGGCATATCCCATCAGGCAGCGGCTCTTTTGTGTCAATTTAAAATCAGCAGCCACCAGTTTAGCTGGCCTGAGGTCTATCCAGATGCCATCTTCATATCCGCGCTCTGTTGGTCATCGCTGATTTTTAGATGATAATAACTCCCCATCAAAGACAGATTTATTCTGGAGGACCAATATGCCAGTGAATAAGATTGATCTGAATTCTGATGTTGGCGAAAGTTTTGGCAACTACAAGCTGGGTCTAGATGAAGACGTCATACCGCTGATAAGCTCGGCCAATATCGCCTGCGGCTTTCACGCCGGTGATCCCGCTGTGATGCGGCGAACGATTGCCATTGCAAGAGATAACGACGTCGCTATCGGCGCACATCCTGGCTTTCCGGATCTGGTTGGTTTCGGCCGGCGCAGTCTGGATGCCTCTCTGGAGGAAATTAAGGACTATGTGACCTATCAGATCGGTGCCCTTCAAGCATTCGCCGCCGCTGAGGGGGCAGAAGTACAGCATGTCAAGCCTCACGGCGCACTCTATACCATGGCCGTGCAGGATCCAGCCATCTGGGAGGCTGTCGCAGAAGCCATCGCCGCCGTCGACAAACGCCTCATTCTGTTTGTGTTGGCCGTCAAGGACCGTCAACGACTGGAAGCCATCAGTAGCCGGCACGGTGTTCGTATCGCCTATGAATTTTTTGGCGACAGAGCTTACAATTCCGACGGCTCTCTGGTTTCGCGCAAGGAGCCCGGTGCCGTTATTCACGACAGCGAATTGGTAGCTGAAAAAATTTTGAAAATGGTTAAGGAGGGCAGGGTGGTTTGCAAAGACGGCTCGGAGATAGAGATGGCTGCCGATACCATATGTGTACACGGCGACAATCCTGCCGCTCTGGGTTTGGTCAGTAAGATCAGAGAAACCCTGCAGGCATCCGGAATTGAAATCGTAGCACCTCAGACGTTTTTATAACTTAAACTGATCGGTTCCCGGTTCTGAGTTCAGGGTTCACAGAGGTTTTCACCGATAGATACTGCTTCCGATATGAATTAAAATCTGAACTACCAGACATATCCCTCTGAGTGAAACGGATTGATTTCCGGATGAAGGCATGATGCGCTTAATATTTGCTGCGCGGGTTTTTTTAACCCGGAACGTTAAACCCTGAACCACTGAACTATAGTAATATGGCATTATACACCCAACCAACCTTTAGGATGATGGGGGACCGCGCCCTGGCTGTTGAGCTGGGAGACGAAATAAGTCCAGCCGTTAACCAAAGGGTACAGGAACTGTTCATAGCCATGGATCTTATCGGGGCCGATGGGATCATCGATTTGGTTCCGAGCTACCGATCCTTACTGGTGATTTATAATCCCCTGTGTCAATCTCCGGATGTCATCAAGGCCTTAATTGAAGACATCTGGAAGAATCCGGACCCTTCCCGGCTGCCTCAGCCGCAAACGGTAAAAATTCCAGTGGTGTATGGGGGTGAACACGGGCCGGATCTTCAACAGGTGGCTGAATATCATCACCTAACGCCGGAGGCGGTCATCGGCTTTCATACCAGGCCGATCTATCGCGTTTACATGATCGGGTTTACACCCGGATATCCCTATCTTGGTGAATTAAGGGATGAGATTGCCACGCCTCGCCGTGAAACCCCGCGAATCATCGTTCCCAAAGGATCGGTGGGAATTGCCCAAAAACAAAGCGGGATCTATCCGGTTGACAGCCCCGGCGGTTGGCAGATTATCGGCTGGACGCCCATAAAGCTCTTCGACCCGGATGGACAACCGCCCAGCCGATTGGTGATGGGTGATCGGGTTCAATTTCAAGCCATTTCGGCGCAGGAAGCAGACCATTGGCAGGCCTAGACATCTTAGAAATTTTATCACCTGGCATCCATACCTCTGTTCAAGATCTCGGCAGATACGGATACGGACGCTATGGCGTCGCGCCCAGTGGGGCCCTGGACACCTTTGCGCTGCGGGTTGCGAACCTCTTGGTTGGCAACACTCAAGATCGAGCGGGTCTGGAGGCGATGTTGATGGGGCCGGCCATAAGGGCGCTAGAAGATATCGTCGTCGCTATCACTGGTGGCAATTTTCAGCCCTTGCAGAACAAACAGCCCATCGAGATGTGGCGTTCGCATGTCTTTAAAAAAAATGACATTCTATCTTTTGGTTCAAACTTGAGTGGATTCCGGGCCTATATCGCCGTAGCAGGCGGTATCCGCGTGCCATCCATCATGGGTAGCCGATCAACCAACCTTTCCTCCCGCTTTGGCGGATTTCAAGGGCGGGTAGTTGGGAAACGGGATATCCTGGCTTGTGAAAACGATTCCCGATATCCAAGATCAGCCACCCGCCGTTTAAGGGCGGACTTGATCCCATCTTACCCGACACACTGGTTGCTGCGTGTCATATGGGGGCCGCAGGATGACCACTTCCCGGACGAAAGTCAACATGCTTTTTTAAACGAAACCTATCGAATGTCGCCTGATTCCGATCGTACCGGAATTCGGCTGGAAGGAGCCGCCATTCGGCAAAAATCGGAAATCCCCGCATCCATCATTTCCGAAGGTGTGATCGCGGGCTCGGTGCAAATTCCCGGGGATGGAAAACCGATTATTATTCTGGGGGAGACCGTAAGCGGCGGATATCGTAAAATTGCTACCGTAATTTCAGCAGATTTGCCGCTTTTGGGTCAAATGAAACCGGGTGACACCGTGGAGTTTAGCGCTGTATCTTTGGATGAGGCACGAGCGGCCCTTGTCGTTTTGGAAGAAAAAATACGTGCTTTGGAAAATGATATGAAATGACAGATCCAAACAAAATGAGTGGTCATCACAAGATAGTGCTCTGGCTCCTTGCTGGGGCCATCCTCAATACCCCCCAGCTCTGGTTGTGACCGCTGATTCCCGGATGAAGCAGAAGCCGCAAGGTCAGCGCTTTAGTGGACCGCAAACAAGCCGAATACCCAAATCCTTTTACGGGGATTTCGGTAGGAGGAGATTTTTATATTTTCTTTAAATCTTAACTTTTACTATACCTTATAGTATGTTATGCTTAAAAAATTATAACCGATTGGATTTATTAACCGATAAATTGAGATATCTGCAATTTCAAGTTATCGGCCCGGCGCAATTGGAACACCTACGAACCTAATTCTAGTTTAAAATTTGCTTATGAGACCATGGTGTGGCAAATTTGCCCCGCTCGGACCGGGATGAATCGACTACCATCTGCCTGCCTAGAATCTATCATGCGATTTATAAGGATAATCCATAATGACTCGACTTTTCCAACGACGTAAACCCATTTTGTTGACGGTGATTGCAATGGCATACCTGGCGATTGTCTGGGTAGACAGCGCGACAGCCCAAAACTGCAAGCCGCTGTTACTTCCGGGAAAGAAGACGTTGTTTCAGCGGGTGATCAGCAATCCCGGTGCCAATGTCTATGTCTCGGCCGACAACACCTCTCCGATTGTACAGGCCAGTGTTAAACCCTTTACCATATTTTACGTTTATGAACGTCTTCAAGTGGATGGTTCTGAATGGCTGAAGGTGGGGCCGTCCGCCAGCTGCGAGATCGGTGGTTGGGTGGAGGCCGACCTGGTATCCGAATGGCGACAATCTTTGTCCCTGGTGTTTACCGAAAGGGTCGGACGTAAGCCGGTTTTATTTTTCAACGATCTCGATTCACTCGAAAAAGTTGCTGGGTCTTCATCTCCGGCGGATGAAGCCGCTAATTTGTTATCCCAATTTTCCGAAATTACCGGGGGCAATATGGACAGACCTGACGGTTTTCCGATCATTGCAATGGAACCGCCGGAGGAAGCCGTATCGAGGCAACGGTTTTACCTGATGCCGATTTTCCAAACGGTAGAACTCTTTGAGGGCGTAAAATTTCTTGAAGTCGCATCGATTGACCCCGGATCCTGGGAATTGCCGGGCAATTCTGAATTGCGAACCGGTATCGTTTTTGTCATAGACACGACAATTTCCATGAAACCATATATTGAACGCACCCGGGAAGCCGTTCGTCGAATATATGATGCCATTGAAAACTCCGGCCAATCTGACAAAGTCGCTTTTGGTTTAGTGGCCTTTCGCAGCAGCACCGCAAAAACCCCCGGGCTTGAATATGTGAGCAAGGTCATATCCGATCTCAAGGATGGACGCGAGCGGCTTGCCTTTGAAACTGCCCTGGCCGACACCCGGGAAGCTGAAGTGTCGACCCATTCTTTCAACGAAGATGCCTTTGCCGGTCTCAAAACCGCGGTGGAGTCCTTGAACTGGAAGCCTTACCAGTCACGACTTATCTTCCTTATTACCGATGCCGGTGCGATTCGCAACGACGATCCTTTTTCCGCCACCGGCATGAATGAACCTGAAATCGCCGACATTGCCGCAGCCAAAGGCATTAAAATCTTTGTGCTGCATATAAAGACACCCCTGGGTAAACGCGTCAACAATCACGCCTATGCAGAAAGGCAGTACAAGGCTCTTACCGGACAGGCCGATCCTTCCATCGGTGACCTTTACGTACCTGTTGATGCCACCAAGGAGGCGCAGGGGGTGCAGACTTTCGGACGGCTGGTCGAAGGTGTTGCCGTCCAAATGGTGGAGCTCGTCCGGGCCACCAGCGCCGGTCAACGTCTTCAACTGCCGGGCCAGTCTGTATCCGAAACCGGCGATGTGGTCACAGAGGCCAAGCGCAAAGCGGCGATTTTAGGATACTCAATGCAGCTTGAATATTTGGGACGTAAGGGTGAAGTCCAGGCGCCCCAGCTGGTTACCTCCTGGGTTTCCGACATGGATCTTGCCCAACCGGATATACCGTCATTTACTGTCACGGTTTTGTTGACTAAAAATCAACTCAGCGACCTGTACCAACGCCTGAGAATTATTCTGAACCAGGCGCAGAGAACAAAAAGGACTGGCGCCAGAGATTTTTTTCAGGGAATTTTGTCAGCGGCTGCTCAGATATCCCGAGATCCCACCCAATTCAGCAAACGGCCGCACCAGAATCTTGGTGAATTGGGGCTGCTGGGGGAATTTCTAGATGATTTGCCCTATCGCAGCGCCATTATGAGATTGACAGAAGAAGACTGGTATCGCATGAGTGTCGGGCAGCAACAAGCCTTGGTGGACAACCTGAAGTCAAAAATCAGGCGGTACCGGCAATACCACGATGATGTAGACAATTGGATCAGTTTTGGAGCCACCGATCCCGGCGACATGATCTACCGCGTGCCATTAAGTATGATGCCCTAACTCCCTTCATTGGCCGCCGGTAGGGTTCAGATTTAGATCGATATGCCGTGATCACACGGTTAAGTTGGAACCTTTTAAATTCTTTTTCCAAATCAGCAATCACCAGCAGAGCAAGGTTCTGGCGTCTATGGGAGGCCTACCTGATCTGCTGGTGGTCGCTGAGGTGAACCGGAGTGCAAAGCGAGCATGACCTGGCCATTCTTTCATAAACGTCTCTTAATTTTTTCGGCAATTGCGACAATCGGATTGGTGCTTGCCGTTGCAAGTGGTGTTGCTTTGGCTCAGGATTGTCCTTCGCAAAAATACAAGCGTTCTTCTCAGACCCCCATCGTCAAGGACATGGTCAATCCGCATCCTGACGAATATGATTTTGAACTGCCCATGCCCTGTGGCGGCAAAATGTTTTTGCGCCATGTTTGTATTCCGGCCAGATCCTTTTTGGACGATTTTCAGTTCGATCTTGGATGTGAAGAATGTCGTCGCAAAGATGAAGGTTTTATGGAGGCCAAACGCGCTGCGGCGATCGCCGGCGCATTCACCCTGGAAGAGCTGCCGGAACCCTGGCGTGACAAACTAATCGAACTTGGCCGCAAGGGAGACGGATTATGTCCGGCGCCTGATGATAGAAATTCAAACGCCCTCTATTATTTTATCGGTAAATATGAGATTTCCAATTGGCAGTGGCAAACCGTCATGGCTGAAGACTGCCCGGGATGGGATAAAGCCTTTACTACCGAGGATCCCCGGCCGAAGACAAATATTTCGTGGTTTGAAGCAGTCGAATTTACCAGACGCTATTCGGAATGGCTCGTAAAAAATCGTCAGGAGGCGCTGCCCTCTTTTCCCGCCGGGCGGCATGCGTTCATTCGTCTGCCGTCTGAGGTCGAATG
>JASFSK010000239.1:0-7091 GCA_050114455.1 Desulfobacterales bacterium
TCACGAGTGGCTCAGGGGGGTCCGGCGGTATTTTCGCCCCTTCGCTTTTTATAGGATCTATGGCAGGCGGTTTTTTTGGAGAGATTGTCCACCACCTTTTTCCTGCCGTAACCGCCTCTCCGGGCGTTTATAGCATCGTTGGTATGGGAGCGGTTGTCGCCGCGACCACCCATGGGCCGCTAAGTGCGATATTAATACTCTTTGAGATGACCGGTGACTATAAAATAATCCTGCCCCTTATGATTACGTGCATCATAAGCCGCCTGATGGCCGGGAGGTTGTTAAAAGAATCTATTTACACATTTAAATTGATAAGGCGGGGAGTGGACATCAGATCCGGCAAGGAAGTCAACGTCTTAAAATCGATATCAGTCAAAGACGTAATGAATCAGGACGTAGAGACCATGTTGGATAGCCTAAGTCTGAGAGAATTCGCCGATAAAATATCCAAAACCAAGTATAACAGCTTTCCGGTGGTCAATGACAAGGGTAACCTGACGGGGGTGCTTTCATTCCTTGATTATAATACCGCGGTCTTTAATAAAGATCTACAAGATCTGGTGGTGGTCAAAGATCTCGCCACTCAGGATGTGGCGACCGTATCCGTTGACGACAATATCTACAATGCTCTGGGAAAAATCACCTCGAAAGATTTCTCTATCCTTCCTGTTGTGGCCCTGGATGATCATTCGCAATTATTAGGTGTCTTAACACGTAAGGATATTTTGGATGCTTATGACAGGACAGTCATAAAAAAATCAATGACCTACGAGTAAGACGAAACCAAATGAAGTATCAAGCCCATCGACAAATTTTGTTTACTCAGTTTTTAATTTTGCTGATGTTTCTGATTTTGACACTTTGTAACGAAGTGCTGGATGTTCCTCATTTGCTTATGGGAGACGAACCCACGGCGATCGGTCAGAGAAGCGGTGAAGTATTCGTAGAGATATGTATATTTGTTATAGTTGTTATAATCGAAATTCTTGTGATGAAAAAACTGCTTAAAAGGATTAAAATATTGGAGGGATTTTTGCCGGTATGCGCAAACTGCAAAAAGATCCGAGAAGGAAACAACTGGAAACAAATGGAGGCATATATTGCCGGGAATTCTCTTGCCAGATTTTCCCACTCAATCTGTCCGGATTGTCGTAAAGAGCTTTATCCCGAACTACATTCTGACTTGGAGTAGGAACAGGCATAGATTTGACGAAACCACTCAACCATATGCTAATTGAAGGATAGCAATACGGAGGAAGCCATGAGTAGTCAAAACAAAATAAAACTCCTTGTGGTTGATGACGAGATTGATTTTTTACAACCGATTGCCGAGCGGTTGACGCTAATAGACTTTGATGTCATTGCGGCGTCAACAGGTAAAGAAGCCATTACCGCCGCTGAGAACGACCTTTTCGATGTGGTAGTAGTGGACTTTCAAATGCCCGGCATGGATGGCACCCAGGTATTAAAGGCATTGAAAGAAAGGCACAAGTATCTTGAAATCATTATGCTGACGGGCCACGCCACCATCGATTCCGCAGTGGAGTGCACGAAACTGGGAGCGTTTAAATACCTGGAAAAACCCTATGATTTTGAAAAACTTGTCGAGGTCATTAAGGAAGCTTACGAGGCTAGACTTAATAAGAAATTCGAGCATAATAAAAAGCACATGGAAGAGATCCAAAAGTTATCGTTCCGTGAATCCCCTTTAGGTCTGCTGCGGGCATTGGCGCACTTAGATGACGATGAAAAGTGAAATTTGATTAGGTACAAATCGGGCAGGGAGGAATAATATGAAAACCATAGCCGTAAAAGAGCTGATGGTGCCGCTTGAAGCGTATGCAACGGTTACCAGGGAGGCGACCCTGCGCGATGCGATCATCGCTTTGGAAAGGGCCCAAGTGGCGCTGGACCCTTCGCGACACAAGCATCGCGCCATTTTGGTGCTGGATGAGCGTGGCAAGGCTATAAGTAAAATAACCATGAAAAACATTCTGATGGCTCTTGAACCCAATTATGGGAAAGTGGAAGGTGCCGGCGTTTTAGAACGCTGTGGACATAGTCCGGATTTGATCCGAACCATGCTCGATAATAATGCCCTGTGGACGGAGCCGTTGCAGTTTTTTCATGAACGGGCTGCCAGTCTGAAAGTGGGAGATTTAATCCATGCACCCTCGGAAGATGAATATATCGATGAGAATGCCACCCTGGGTGAGGCCATCCACCAGATGATTGTAAGCCCCTATCTTTCTCTGCTGGTGACAAGTGGCGGTGAGGTCCTGGGGATACTGCGACTTTCTGATGTTTTTGCTAAAATTTGCGACGTCATCAAAGGTGACTGAATATTCTGAGATTTGTCCGTTGAGCCGGTCAAGCCAGTTCGGTCCGTTAAAACGGGAAAATGTGTGCACTTAATTTTGCGAGAAGGAGTCATTTGATGGACACCCATGGAGAGAAAACGGGCATATTCGCCAAAAAAGGACTGTGGATTGGCATCGGCACCGGCCTTTTCCTGCTGATCGCCTTTGTTTGGCCGACACCCCCGTCTCTTGTCGAGGTGATGGAAAAATACGGTTACGTGGCTAAAATGATCGAGTGGGAAATCGCTTCGAATGCCAAAGAGGCGGCCGCAAAAACGATGATCGTGCTGGGGATTGTGCCCCTGGCCGTCGTCTTTTTTGCCGTCGAAGCACTCCCGATCGGGGTGACGGGCATCTTGATGCCACTGATGGCTTACTTTTTCGGGTTGTTGCCGTTTAACATGATTGGCAAGACCTTTGCGGGTGACGCCCCGATGTTCATGCTGGGGGTGTTTGCCCTGGGAGCAACGGTGGTTGAGGTGGGATTTCACAAACGCCTGGCTGTCTGGCTGCTGGGCTGGACCAAAGGCTTTTGGGTGCCCATGATTGTGCTTTGTCTCAGTATGTCGATCGTGGGCTCATTTATGTCGGCGCCTGCCATGTGTTCGTTCATGGTACCAGTGATGATGGCTGTCTATCACGGATCAGTGAGGGCCACCAGTCCCGACGGGGAATTGGTTCACGATCCATCTCTGGCGAAATATCTGCTTTTCTCCCTTTGCTTTGCCCTGAACATGGGCGGACCGGGAACCCCCTCGGCCGGCGGACGTAATGTGATCATGATGGGGTTCTTTACCGAATACGGCATTCCGATCACCTATTCCGGCTGGATGCAATACGGCTGGCCCTTGGTGCCGCTTGGCAGCGCCCTGTTGTTGCTCTACATGACGACGTTCTTCAGCAAGAAAATAAAAACCCGGGATCTTACCCCGGGCCTGCACCACATCAAGGAAGAGACGCGTCGAATGGGCAAAATGACATATCCCGAGTATGTCACTGCCGGGACGCTTTTTCTGATTGTAGTCCTCTGGATATTCGGGGGCGAAGCCACAGGATTGGGCGGACCGGCGTTGCTGGCCCTGGTTATCCCGGTTTTGTTCAAGACAGTCAAATTTGAACAGATAATTGAACGAATTTCCTTCAACGCCTGGTTCATGTACTGTGGCGCCTTGACTTTGGGCGCCCTGCTCAAGGAAAGTGGCGGCGCCCTTTGGCTGGCGACAACTTTTCTAAATGCGCTTTCGCAGGCCGGCATGGACGAGGGCTACGGGTTGTGGCTCGGAATGTCCGCATTCTCCGGCATCGTCACCAATTTCATGTCAGACGCCGCTACGGTCGCCCTGATCGGACCCATCGTTGTCCCCATGGGGATCATGACCCAGGTAGCGGGTGAGCCCTGGGCCATCGGCCTTGCCGTGGCATTGGCATCCTCTTACGCCCATTTTCTTATTGTGGGGTCTCCCGCCAATGCCTTGACATTCGCACTGGGTGTTTATCCAGATACCAATAAACGGGCCCTCGAGGCGATAGATTTTGTAAAATACGGTTTCGGATTCTTTATTTTGTCCATGCTGCTGCTCTGGATCATTGGATTTTTGGTGGTCTACCCCATCGTTGGCTTCCCGGAGGGAATCCTGGAGCAAGCAGCCAAGGTGCTCCAAAGCACGGCTGCCAAATAGCTGGTGACCCGGTATTTAGAGATTGAGGAAATTTCCGAAATAAATTTTGGATCCGGAGCATCGACTGAATATCTGTAGGAAAAGCAAAAGAAAAAAGGATAAGAAATGTTATCCAGAAATCCTTTTTCGCAGAGGATTGTTTAGCATCTAGATTAACTAATAATAAAAAAGGGGAACCAATGGAGAGAATAACTTCAAGCAAGTGGGAATCACTTGTCGTTCCTCCGGGATCGGTTTTAAAAAAACAAGCCCGGAATGAGTATTTTCCTGGGAAATGCCTTGGCTGAACCATGGTTCGGCATCTGATGACGTCTAATGCCAAGAATTTTGTGATCCGGAGTTGATTCAACTTGTCAGCTTTGGTTATGCTGTTTCATATCAGACGCTTAAAGCCAAGAAATTTCGTTTGAAGACTTTTTTTACCGGGTGGGTTGCGGACGAGGCAATCGAAGAGGGCCGGATAGATTTGATAGCCTGTCCGTTTTTAAGATTCCTCAAGTAATCGAATCTCTTCTGCGACCTGTTGACTTGGCCATCGTTCAGATTACACCTCCCAATGAGGCTGGATCCTGCAGTTTAGTAATAGCTATCGACGTGGCGCGGGAAGCATTGGAGCAGGCCACCATATGCATCGGTGAAATAAACACCCGAGCTCCACGCACATTTGGCGATACCTTTGTGCAATTATCCGAATTTGACTTTTTGGTTTATTCAACCGATCCACCGATATTTTTTGAACATTGGAAGATCGATGATGATTGGAACCAGGCGGCACATCACGTAGCTTCGTTAATTGAGAATGAAAGCTGCATCGTGTTTTCCATTGGTCCTCTATTCGAAGCAATGACCAGACATTTGATGAAAAAGCACCATTTGGGAATCCACTCACTCTTTTTTACCGACTTTTTGATGGATCTAATGAAATTCGGAGCGGTTACCAAATCCCCACTGGCGACATTGTCATCCGGCCGGAGGACTGCGTTATCATTTCTGCGCGAAGACAGGCGATTCCCAAGGTCGAAAAAATTCTTTCTGTCAAACTGGAGTAATTTTAAATGCGCTGGCGGTTTATCCTGAAACTTCTCGGGGTATTGTTGTTTTTTTTCGGACTGACCATGATTTTCCCCTTGTTGGTCGGATTCTATTGCCGCGATCAAGGCCTGATTCCCCTCTTAGGTTCCCTGGCAGTCACCGTATTTGCCGGATTAATAATCTATATTATTTTCCACGAGTCGGGTGCGGAAGTCATCAGTCAGCGTGAAGGTATGGCGATAGTGGCGGTGGGCTGGACTGTCGTGAGTTTGTTCGGAGCCCTGCCGTTTTATCTGGGGGATGGCTGTTTCACGTTCACAGACGCGGTTTTTGAGTCTGTTTCCGGATTTACCACAACAGGAGCTTCCATCCTCACCAACATTGAGGCCGTGTCAAAAGGGCTTCTTTTCTGGCGCAGTCTTATCCAGTGGCTGGGAGGTATGGGCATCATTGTGCTGTCGGTGGCAATTCTTCCTTTTCTGGGTGTCGGCGGCATGCAACTCTACAAGGCGGAAGTCCCCAGTCCCGTTCCCGACAAGCTCAAACCCCGTATCCGTGATACGGCTATGATCCTGTGGAAGGTGTATGCACTTATTTCGTTGGCTCAAGTCCTTCTGCTCATGCTCGGCGATATAAGCCTGTTTGATGCCCTTTGCCATACCTTCACTACCATGCCTACCGGCGGCTTTTCCACAAAAAATTCCTCCATTGCGCATTTCAACAGCGTCTATTTTGATTGCGTGTTCATATTCTTCATGCTGCTGGCAGGTATTAATTTTTCACTTCACTACCAGATGCTGCGGAGAAAAACCCTGGTATTCTGGAAGGATTCCGAATGCCGGTTTTTCATTGGAGTGGTTATCCTGATTACCCTGGTGGTGAGTCTGGATGTGTTTGGAAGCGTGTATAAAACCATCGGTGAGGCACTGCGATACGCTGCATTTCAGGTGGTTTCGATTGTGACTACCACCGGGTTTGCCACTGCCGATTACGAACAATGGCCTGCTATGTCCCAGCTTATTCTGTTGCTGTGTATGTTTCTGGGGGCGTCGGCCGGTTCCACCGGCGGCGGTATGAAATGCCTTAGAATTATGCTTTGCTTTAAATTTTGTTATAAAGAGCTGTTTT
This sequence comes from Desulfobacterales bacterium, assembly GCA_050114455.1. GTDB lineage: Bacteria > Desulfobacterota > Desulfobacteria > Desulfobacterales > JAFDCJ01 > JAFDCJ01. The sequence goes on from JASFSK010000239.1 coordinate 6,200, forward strand.
CACTAATTCATCCCCATGCGGTCTCCCATGTAAAAATCGCTGGCAAACCAGTGCCGGATGATATTATGCGCAGTGTAATTGGATTTTTGGCCCTCTATGTGGGCCTTTTTGCTCTGAGTGCGGTTTTGGTGGCAGGTATGGGAGTAGATTTTACAACCGCTATTTCAGCCGTTGCGGCCACCATCGGAAATATTGGACCCGGTTTCGGCATGGTTGGGCCGGTGGAAAATTATGCTCAGATACCTTTGCTTGGAAAATGGCTGTTGATCTGGTGCATGTTGCTAGGCCGGCTGGAAATATTTACTGTGATTATCTTGGTTGTTCCAGAGTTTTGGCGAAAATAAACAAAATATTAGAGAAAATCGTAACTGATTTATCGACACTTTTCAGTCGACTGTAAAAAGAATCATGGGATGATCAATCAACATCTGCATCTTTAAATCTCATTTGATCCAACAAATTTTAAAGCAGAGGATGCGAAATCATGCGCAACTTAGTTATGGTTGTTTTTTTGGTTTTATTCTCAATTAACGGCGGTACCTCAGCAGCAAAGGATGAAATTTTTGAGATAGAGGCTGAGGGCAGTTATCGAATGGAGGCGGGTGCCTTAATTGATTTAGCAAAAAAAATGGCACTTTTCATTGCAAAAAGAAAGGCGGTGGATTTGGCTGGAAGATACCTCTCACGCAAGAGCCTTATTAAGGTCTATGAACTGAACCGGGACGAAATATACAGCCTGGCAGCCAGGGAGATCGAGGCAGAGATATTAGAGGAAAAGCGCCCAACAGTTGGGAAGGCCCAGATATACCGAGTTCGAATCAGAGCCCGGGTCCAAGCCTCCGATTTTATTAAAGCAGAGATGGAGGACACCAAACAGGAAAAAAAAGAGGCA
>JASFSK010000240.1:0-7091 GCA_050114455.1 Desulfobacterales bacterium
GCCCCAAATAACATGCGTTTTACCGCGGATTACCTGGGTTTTTAAAACCTGCTTCCACGGCCAAATCTTCATCAGGGATCCTGTAATGAGACCGGCTAAAAACGCCAGGGTTAAATTATGAAACCTCGCAAGAAGGTAGTTTAATACCCTGGAAAATCCCACCAATCCGATGATACATCCAAAACAAAATATCAGAATTACAATGATATTTTCTGCCAGAAACGGATTTTTCAGCGTTGCGGTAATGAATTCGTACTTTCCGAGGATAAGCAAAATGAAGGCACCGCTGATTCCCGGCAAAATCATGGCACAGATAGCCACGATCCCACAAAGTAAAATAAACCAGAGCGCTTCGGGGGTTTGGATCGGTATCAAGTTGACAATAACAGCGGCCGCCAAAATCCCTGTAATAAAGCAAATGCCGGCTTTGCCTACCCAATCGGTGACTTGTTTTCCAACCACCAGGATGGAGGCCATAATCAATCCGAAAAAAAGACTCCAAATCGGCACGGGGTGGTGATGAATCAGATAGTTCATCAGTTGCGCCAAGCTTATAACAGCTATAATAATGCCGCAAAACAGCGTTAGTAAAAATCGAATATGGATGTCTGCGATAGCCCCTTTCATATCAAATTTGAGTAATTTCCGAACCATCTTTGTATCCAAAGACTTTAGGGCGGCTATCAAATCCTCGTATATTCCGGTAATCAGGGCAATCGTCCCCCCGGAAACCCCGGGAATTACATCGGCTGATCCCATACAAATACCTTTTACAGCGAGGGTAACAGTACTTCTGAGAGACCTTGGTCCCGGGCTTGCAAAAAAAGCGGCTTTCCATGTCCCGATAAATTCTTCGTTCATAGATATTTTATAAAAATACGGCTAAAGGTTGGCTGAGTATATCAATATTTTGTGGGTAGTAAGATATGATAGATACTAGTGGTTAAATTATAAAAAATTATAGTAAGTCTCGGGGCTTCAGAATCAGCCTAATTTAAGCGGTTATGGTTGCAGTTGTCACTCATGATCATTATTGAGACAGCTGGTGGAATCTGCAAAATCCCAATATCGATCGGAAAAACAATTGCCCATTTTTTTGTTTATGCTTCTTTCCACCCATGTTCCCCTACGAGTTTAACGAATCGACAGCCTCCAAGGTTGGTTTGCCGAATATCCTGGTCGTCTCGAAATATTTTAATAAGTTCCTGGGTGTGCTGGTTGCCGACAGGAACGACCATACGCCCTCCATCCCCCAGCTGATCGATCAGAATATCCGGAATTTGCGGTGCACCGGCTGTCACAATGACCCCATCGAAAGGGCTTTCATCCTGCCACCCCTTGGTACCGTCCGCATATTTCATGACAATATTGTGGTATTGCAGCTTGTCGAAGAGAATGCGGGCTTGCAAATATAAAGAACGTTTGCGTTCAATGGTGTACACGCGATAGACGATTTGTGCAAGGATGGCAGCTTGATAACCCGAGCCGGTGCCGATTTCTAGAACTCTGTCATCTTTGGATAGATCCAAGGCCTGAGTCATTTCCGCCACAATATAAGGTTGAGAAATAGTCTGCTGTTCTCCGATCGGAAGGGGATAGTCGCCATAGGCCTGATCTCTTAGGGCCTCACTGACAAAAAGGTGACGGGGTACACGGCGAAAGGCTGCCAGTACCTCCGGGGCCTTGATTCCCCGCGCTTCAATCTGGCTACGCACCATTTCTTCTCTCTGACGTTCGTATTTGATAGGCTCTTTCTCCATCTCCCGGGTTTCTATCAAATCAGAATGCTTCGGTCAAGATATCCTCGTCAGCAAAAATTGGCAGTTCCCCTATGGTCGAAGAATAATCCAAATCCGCAAGACACGTAAAGCCAAGTCTTTAGCCTGGTCTATGATGAAAAACTACTTGATTTTTTTGGATAAAATAGTAACATAATTTTTTATGAATAGTAATAAACATCTCCTTATATCCATCACCCTTTCACTTATCATTATTTTTTCTGGTACAGCCGGCTATATGATAATTGAAGGCTGGAGATTTTTAGATGCTCTGTATATGACGATTATAACCATATCCACAGTGGGCTACCGGGAAGTAAACCAGGTCGGTGATCTGGGTCGTATATTTACGATTGTCGTTGTCTTTACCGGCGTAGGATTTACCCTATATGTTGCTGGTGCCGTTGTGCAGTTTATGGTTGAAGGGCGGTTGAGAATTATTTTAGGGAGGCGAAGGTTGGACAAAAAAATTGACCGATTAAAAAATCATTTTATTGTATGCGGATACGGGAGAATCGGACGTGTCCTCTGCCGCAATCTTTCCAGAAAACCTTATGATGTCGTGGTAATCGAAAAAAATCCAGACTTAATTCCGGTAATGGACTCGGATGAGGTTTTGTATATAACAGGTGATGCGTCGGATGAAAGCTGTCTGATCAAAGCGGGTATCCAGAAAGCTGAAGGGCTTGTCGCTGTATTGGCCACCGATACGGACAATGTGTTTTTGGTTTTGACAGCCAGACAACTGGCTCCCGGACTTAAAATTATCGCAAGAGCTGGTCAGCAGGCATCTAAAAATAAATTAAAGGCAGCCGGAGCGGACTCGGTGGAATCGCCATATGAAATGGGGGCTGCCAGCATGGCCCAGAGGATTATCCGCCCAACGGTTACCAATTTTTTAGATCTTGCTTTTGCCCATCGGCGCAAAGATATTCTGATGGAGGAAATCCCCGTCAGTGAATCATCTGATCTGGTTAACGTACAGCTAAAAGATTCCGGTATCAGGCAAAATTTCAACCTGATCATTATTGCAATCAAAAAACCGGATGGAGGTATGCTATTCAATCCGTCGTTCGAGGCGGCGATCATGCCGGGCGATACGGTCATAGCAGTTGGCGAGGAAGAAAATCTGCAAAAACTTGAAAAGATATTAAAACCATAAAATTGAACGTTCGGCAGGTAGCCCTGTTTCATATTTTGTAGATAATGCGTTTATCGGTTATAATGATATCTACATGCTTGTCATGGGATTCCATGGGTACCTGGGGAAGAATTTGCTCTTCTAACGTTAAGGCAACTTTTCGGGTGGTAATGGCAAGTTTGGGAATCAGACGGTCATAGTATCCTCTTCCCGTTCCAACTCGACCGCCCTTTTCATCAAAAGCAATCCCCGGTATTATGGCGATGTCGATACGGTCTATCGGTACAATTTTACAGCGGGCGGCATCCGGTTCAGGAACCCCTCTGGGACCGGGTATAAGCTCCTGATCAATGTTATCGACTTTCATCAGTTCCATTTCAAATGTTCTGGGGTCAAAAGTCGGTAAAACAATAATTTTATTATAGTTGTATGCTCGTTTGATAATATTTTTGGTTTGTACCTCATTATCACCGCTCATATATAAAAGCGCAATTTTAGCTTCAAGAAAATTCGCGAATTCAAAAAGCCGGTTTTCGATTGCCCTGACTTTTTTGGATAGGTCGCCATCAGTAAGTCCGGAAAACATGTTGGCTATGTCTTCTCGAATCTGAATTTTTACGGTACCAATTTCTTCCATGCGGTTTCTCCCTAACACAGTTTGGGTGGTTTTTTTAACGCGAGCCGAAATGATAGCGATATTCAAATTCCGTTGACTAAATAGCATGTGCGTGCTAATTGCGGCATATTTTAAAGCCCCCAGTTAACTATTATTAAACTAAACTGTAAAATATAAGGATATATATGCTGGAAATCAAGTTTGTGAGAAAAAATTTATCTGCAATTCAGGCAGCAATGAAGGCTCGCGGCCATAATGCCGAGCTTGATTCGTTAAAAAAAAGTGACGACGAACGCAGAGATCTCCTGCAGGACATAGAATCTCTGCGACATCAGCGCAATGTGGTTTCCGATCGGATCGCTGAAATGAGAAAGGCCGGAGAGGATACTGAAAAATTGGTTGTTGAAATGCGCGCCGTTTCTACCAAAATCAAAAAATTGGATAAAAAATTAACTCAAAATCAGCAAACTATAGACAGCTTCCTTTTAGGACTTCCCAACATCGCCCATTCATCGGTTCCGGTTGGAGCCGACGAAACAGACAATCCGGTCATTAGAAAAGTTGGCGAATTGCCGCAATTCAAGGAAGACCCTCAACCGCATTGGGAAATCGGCAGCCGCTTAAAAATACTCGATCTAGAGCGGGCTTCTAAGATTGCCGGTGCGAGATTTCCGTTATATTTTGGGGCAGGGGCTGGACTAGAGCGGGCTTTGATTAATTTCATGCTGGATACCCACATTCAAGAGCATGCCTATCAGGAGGTGCTGCCGCCCTTTATCGTTAACCGGCAGTCCATGACACATACCGGACAGTTACCAAAATTTGAAGAAGACCTTTTTAAATTGGCTGGCTGGGATTATTTTTTAATTCCCACTGCTGAGGTTCCGATTACGAACATTCATCAGGGAGAAATCTTGGATGAAGACCTTTTGCCGATTTGCTACGTGGCCTATACACCATGTTTTCGATCGGAGGCCGGTTCATATGGCAAGGATACTCGGGGTTTGATTCGCCAACATCAGTTTAATAAAGTCGAGTTGGTAAAATTGACCAAGCCTGAAACATCTTACAAAGAGCTTGAAAGCTTGTTGAAAAATGCCGAATCAATTCTCCAAAAATTGGAAATTCCATATCAGATCATTGAGTTGTGTACCGGTGATTTAGGTTTTTCGGCGGCCAAAACTTATGATATCGAGGTATGGATGCCAGCACAAAAGGTTTATCGGGAAATATCATCCTGCAGTAATTTTGAAGATTTTCAAGCCAGGCGGGCAAATCTCCGCTTTAAACGCAAGGGGCATAAGGGAACTCAGCTTGTTCATACTCTGAACGGTTCCGGCCTGGCGGTGGGTCGGACCGTAGCAGCCATACTTGAAAATTTCCAACAGGCCGATGGCTCGGTGATAATACCTGAACGGTTAAGACCTTACATGGGAGGCATGGAAAAGATTGCGTTATGAAGCCAGATGATTTCCCCAAAGATATTCGTCCCTATGTGATACCGTCCCACCGAGGCAAACTGATTTATCGCTGCCTGGGCTGTGGACGAGAATATGGCATTGAGCAATTAGAGTATGTATGTCCGGAATGTGGTCAGGTTTTGCTAATTTACGATCAAGAATTCAATCTTCTGAAAAATATTTCTGGTGAATTGTGGCGACGGATATTTGATCATCGGCGGATGCTCAACATTCCTTCCTTAAGAGGTATTTTCCGCTATCATGAGTTTATCGGACCCGTTGTTCCACTTGATTCTGTAATCTATTTGGGCGAGGGTCATACTCCCATGGTGGAAGCCAATTTGGCTTTGCAGGAAAAGATCGGGGTCCGCTTTTTCTTTAAAAACGATGGACAGAATCCTAGCGCATCATTCAAAGATCGCGGAATGGCCAGCGCCCTGAGTTACATTAATTTCATGGTTCAAAATGGCTCTCTTTCCGATGTTCTGGCTATTTGTGCGTCGACAGGAGACACATCGGCCGCTGCCGCACTTTATGGTTCCTATCTGCAGCCGCAGGTCAAATCGGCAGTACTGCTGCCCCGTAATAAAGTCACCCCGCAGCAGCTTTCACAGCCTTTGGGAAGTGGAGCCACGGTATTTGAGATTCCCGGTGTTTTTGACGATTGCATGAAAGTCGTTGAGGCCCTTTCCGAAAATTATAACATAGCGCTGCTAAACTCTAAAAACGCCTGGCGGATTTTAGGTCAGGAATCCTATTCTTACGAAATCGCGCAAGATTTGGAATATGACCTTTCTAAGACTGTGGTAGTGTTGCCTATCGGAAATGCCGGCAATATTACCGCGGTAATGAGTGGCTTCTTAAAATTTTATGAAACCGGAATTATCGAGACTTTGCCGAAGATAATCGGGGTCCAGTCCGAACATGCCAATCCGGTATACCGCTATTATCTGGAACCCGATGCCGGCAGACGCAAATTCCAAGCTGTCACCGTCAAATCAAGCGTGGCTCAGGCGGCCATGATTGGCAACCCGGTTTCCATGCCAAGGGTGATTCATCTGGTAAAGCAATACAATGAGGCAGCCGGACATCGAAAAGTATTTTTTGTGGAGGTCAGTGAGCAGAATATTATGGATTGTGAAATTGCAGCCAACCGTAACGGTCATATCGCCTGCACCCACGGTGGTGAGTCCCTTGCCGGTCTGATGGTTGCCAAAAACCGGGAAATTATTGGCGAAGAGGAAATTGCGGTGTTGAACTCCACCGCCCACGCACTGAAATTTGCCGGATTTCAAGATATGTACTTTAGTCAGGATTTTCCGCCAGAATATAATATTACCCCGAATCCGAATCTGATCAACGCTCCGATTTTTGTTCATCCCCAGGACCTAGATAAAGTGCCGACAACCGGCAAACCTCTGAAGGGGGCAGAATTTAAGCGCTTTGTGAAACGAATCGCTGAGGAAATTGCATTAATGCTGGATCTAAAAAAAAATTAGATCGTGGCCAAACTAACGAGACAACGAGGTTACGAACATGAAGAATTTTTTGATGGTTGGAACAGCTTGCGTTTTACTGACAAGCCTGCTGCTATCATGTGCGACTCAAAATGTGGAAGAACAAAAATCCCAAGCAGAAGCCATCAGAATTTTAGGTGAAGCCTATTTGCGGCAGGGGAAATACAGGGCTGCATTGAAGCAGCTAAAAAAAGCGGAAGATTTGTATCCCTCCGATCATCTTCTTCAAGAAGATCTCGGTCTAGCTTATTATAATCTGGGAAAACAGGATCAGGCAATCTTTCATTTCAAGAAAGCGCTGGCGATCAAAGACGACTATACCCCGGCCCGAAACAACTTGGGTAATGCATACGCACAAAAAAAAGAATGGGATAAAGCAATTGAACAATATAAGATCGTGACCGAAGATCTGATTTACGGAACACCTCAAAATCCGCTTTCCAATTTAGGTTTTGTTTATTACGAATTGCAGGAGTACGGCCTGTCTGCACAATATTTTCTCAGGGCCTTGGATATCAAACCGGATTTTGTAAGAGCTCTGTATGGTCTGGCAAAGACATATATTGCATTGAATAGAGC
>JASFSK010000241.1:0-7086 GCA_050114455.1 Desulfobacterales bacterium
CGGGGAGGAAAAAAATCTTATAACCCAGCAATATTTAGCCAAACACCCCTATCTGGATGATTTTGTGGGTTCGCCGACCTGTGCCGTAATAAAGGTTAGCGTGGATAGTTATTACCTGGTTCGAAACTTCCAAAACGTGATGGAGCTGCACCTGAAATCATGAGCTGGATTCTATCTACCGATGAGATAAAGTCTGGAGATCGTCGTCGTGTCGGCGGTAAAGGATATGCATTGTCTTTGCTGGTTAAAAGTGGCTTTAAAATTCCCACAACCGTTTGTTTGACCAGTGATGCCTACCACGAATACGTACTGCGGACCGGCCTTCGTGAACGCATACTGCTGGAGCTCAACCGCAAAGATTTCAAAGAAATGCGTTGGGAAGAGATTTGGGATTGTGCCACCCGCATTCGCAACATGTTTTTGACCAAACCACTGCCTGTCGAACTCGAACAGGAAATACGCAACGCCATTCGCATTCCGTTTCGCGATAAATCTGTGGCCGTGCGATCATCGGCGCCCGATGAGGATGACACCAAATCATCCTTTGCCGGACTGCACGAATCTTTCATCAATGTGGCCGGTGAGGATTCGATTCTAAAGCACATCCGCCTGGTATGGTCTTCACTGTGGTCGGATGCGGCCTTGCTTTACCGCCAGGAAATCGGTTTGGATGTTGAAAAAAGCTCAATGGCAGTGGTGATCCAGGAGAGCGTGGCCGGCGATAGATCCGGTGTGGTTTTTACCCGCAATCCCAATGATGAAAATCAGGGCATCATAGAATCCGTACATGGATTAAACCAGGGACTTGTTGACGGAACCGTTGAACCCGATCGCTGGATAATCAACCGGGCCGACAATACAGTGGTTTCGCACACCCCACCTGACCGCAAGAACTGGATAGTTCCTACTCAAAATGGTGTGCAATTGACAGAGTTGCCGGGTGAAAAGTCAGCCTGTCCGCCGCTGAATCCACAGGAAGTAAATTTTGTGTTTAAAGCTGCCCGCAAAGCGGAAGCATATTTCAAATTGCCACAGGATGTCGAATGGACCTATGAAAACGATTCTCTGATATTACTTCAATCCCGTCCGATTACGACTCTGAGTTCAGAGAAACCGGAAGACAAGCGTGGATGGTACCTGAGCCTGCATCGCAGTTTCGATAATCTTAAGGGTCTGCGTCAAAAAATAGAGCAAGAGCTAATCCCCGGCATGATCGCGGCTGCCGAAAAGCTAAAGGCCAAGGATCTAACCGGACTGCCAGATGAAGCTCTGGCCGGTGAAATAAAAAGACGCTGGGAAATCAATCATAAATGGGTCAATATCTACTGGGCGGAATTCATTCCTTATGCTCACGGCGTGCGGCTGTTCGGGCAGGTCTACAATGACGCCGTTCATCCCGATGATGCCTATGAATTTATCGATCTTCTTACCAACTCTGATATGGCTAGCATCGCCAGAAACAATATGTTGATGAAACTGGCCGATATGATCCGCAATAATCCGGGCTTGATGGAAAAACTCAAGCACAACGATAATTCCGGCCTGGACAGCCAATTTGAGTCTTTGGTCAATGAATTTGTTGATAAATTCGGTGACCTTTCCTGCTCGGTGACCGGTGGCAAAAATTGCGTCCTCGGAACGGGTCCTCTATACCGGCTGCTGCTCGAAATGGCAAAACACCCGACGATGACCGCCGATCGTCAAAAAGACGACCGAATTGATCGATTATATCAAAAATATTTGGACGGCTTTGTTGAGGATCAGAAGGCCTGGGCCAAAGAGTTACTTGAACTGGCCAGAAACAGTTATCAGCTGCGCGATGATGACAATATCTACCTCGGCCGGATTGAAGCACAATTGCTGGCTGCCGTCCAGGAAGCCAGACGACGGCTTGAAAACCGGGCAGGTGATCAGGACTTGGCAAAATTGAGTCAAGTACTCGAAGAGATCGATTTTAGAACCGATTCCAAGGCATCGGCACCTTCGGCCAAAGTTTCCGGATATCTACTCAAAGCAAGACAGATAACCGGCCAACCCGCAGGCCCTGGTATCGCCAAAGGCAAGGCCCGCGTGATCCAACGCCATTCCGATCTGGCCGATTTTAAGCATGGCGAGATCTTGATCTGTGATGCGGTTGATCCCAATATCACTTTTGTAGTACCCTTGGCCGCGGCGGTTGTTGAACGCAGAGGCGGTATGTTGATTCATGGCGCCATCATCGCTCGTGAATACGGACTGCCATGCATTACCGGTATACCCGACGCAACCGCCTTGATTCAGACGGGTATGGAAATAACGGTCGATGGATACCTGGGAATTGTCACCTTAGGAGAAGCCCAGACCTGACGGTTGGTTGATACAGGCAATCAACCTTCAGCCGAAATTTCCCGGAAAGTTGACTGGGTCAAGCCGTCGAGCAGCAAAAAGGAAATAATTCTAATTCGTAACACCTTTGAATCCGGGTTTCCCATGAATTCGTTTAGATTGGGGTGGGCTGAAAGCAGCTTTTGGCGCAATTTTTTCTCCTTGTCGGAATCTTTAATTTCTTGATAAACTCCCTCAACCGTCATTGCGCGGGCTTTCGTTCGGGGAGATTTGTCACGGGTATCGATCAGTAGGCTGACCGCTGGATTTTTCTTTAAATTTTGATACTTTTGGGTTTGCCGATGCGTTACCATGTAAATCTCGGTACAGTCCCTATTGGTGACATAAGCCATCAATGAGCAGTACGGTTTGCGGTCGGCGATGGTTGCCAAAACACACGTATTATTTTGTTTGGCCAGATCCTTCATTTGTGCTAGCATTAACATTTCTCCTCAAATTAGGCTGGATATCACAGGATAGTTGCTTTTTAACACAATAATGGGATAAGAAAAATGAAAGATTGCCTGAACATTTCAATTTTTTACTGGGAGAATCGACATGGTAGAAAAATTTAAAATCGGTATCAGCAGCTGTCTGCTCGGTAACGAAGTGCGTTGGAACAGCGGTCATAAACATGATAAATATCTGACCGGTACTTTGGGACGTTTCGTTGATTATGTGCCGGTGTGTCCGGAGGTGGAGGCCGGCTTCGGCGTTCCCAGGGAGTCTTTTCGATTGGTCGGAGATCCGGAAAACCCCCGTCTGATAACTTTCAAATCGAAAACGGATCACACCGATCAAATGCTCACCTGGGCCAAAAAACGCGTCAACCAGCTCGCCAGTGAAGATCTGTGCGGGTTCATATTCAAAAGCGATTCTCCCAGCAGCGGTATGATTCGGGTCAAGGTGTACAACGAAAAAGGCATGCCGCATAAAGTCGGTGTTGGAATTTTTGCCCGGGCATTCATGGAACATTTTCCCTTGATCCCGGTGGAAGAAGATGGACGCCTCAACGACCCATTGATTCGAGAGAATTTTATTTTGCAAATTTTTACCATGAAACGCTGGCGCGATAATGTGGCCCGGAAGCGGGGCATGGGCAACCTAGTCGATTTTCATACGCGCAACAAATTGTTGATTCTATCTCACAGCCAAAAGCACTATCGATTGATGGGCAAGCTGGTCGCGGGCGGCAAGGGGATGCCTATCAAAGATCTGTACGCCCAGTATCAACAATTGTTGATGGAGGCTTTGAAACTAAAATCCACAATCAGAAAAAATAGCAACGTTCTGCAGCACCTGATGGGGTATTTCAAAAAGCAGCTGACCGGCGACGAAAAACAGGAATTACTCGAAATATTCGAACAATATCGCAGTGAATACGTACCGCTGCTCGTTCCCATTACCCTGATCAATCACTATGTACGTAAGTACGATCAAACGTATTTAAAACAGCAGACCTATCTCAATCCCCATCCTCTGGAGTTGAAACTGCGCACCTACGTTTAGTTGCCCTATGGTGTTCGCTGAATGTATGGTATTGATAGGTTACACCATTGATCGATTTCGGGATTCAGTTCTTTGGATTGGTCTTCTGAGCCATCGGAAAATCGACATAGCCCTCAGCACCGGTCGGACTGTACCAGGTCGACATGTCTGCTTCCGGGTTCAGCGGCCAATTGTTTGCAAACCGTTCGACGAGATCCGGGTTGCTAATGAACGGCCGCCCGAAAGCAATCAGGGCGCCCGGGACTTGGGTGATCGCTTTTTCGGCCGTCTCGAGGGTGTATCCGCAGTTGCCTACCAGGGGGCCACTGAAGACTTTGCGGAAATCAGCCAGAGACATTGGTTCGCCCAGCTCATGAAATCCGAAAGCCAATCCGTCCATAACATGCAGGTAAGCCAGGCCGAATCCCTCGAGTTGTTGAGCCACATAAGCAAACTGCTCCCGAAAGTCTGGTGAACCCATGTCGTTGAACGAGCCATTGGGCGAAAGCCGCACCCCCACCCGGTTGGCCGGCCATACCTTGGTGACGCCGCCGACGACTTCGTCCAGCATGCGGTACCGGTTCTCAATGCTGCCACCGTATTGGTCGGCGCGATGGTTGGTTTTGGATTGCAGAAACTCATCGATCAGATAGCCGTTGGCGGCATGTATTTCCACACCGTCAAAACCGGCCGCTCTGGCGCGTTCCGCAGCGCGTCGATAGTCTTCGATAATGAGGGGAATTTCTTCGGTCGCCAAAGCTCTTGGCACTTCATGGGGCTTCTTTCCCTTCGGGGTATGAATATATTCTTCATTAATTTTGATTGCCGACGGCGCGACGGCCGGTTTGCCGCCGTGGAACTCGCTGTGCGAGGCCCGGCCGCAATGCCATAGCTGAAGGAAGATCGTTCCGCCTTTGCCGTGAACGGCATCGACAATTTGCCCCCAGCCTTCGGCCATGGCATCGGTGTAAATCCCGGGCGATTGTACCCAGCCATTGGCCTGTTCGGAAATTGTCGTGGCTTCGGTGACGATCAACCCGGCAGAGGACCGCTGGCCGTAGTATTCTGCCATTAGCGCATTGGGGATTCTTTCTTTGCCAGCCCGAGCACGGGTCATAGGGGCCATGACGACGCGATTCTTCAGTTCCAGATCGTTTAGATAAAACGGCTGGAGGAGTTTGGCTTGTTTTGAGCTCATGCTGTATTCCTTTTCTGACTAAAATTTTTCCACGGGTATCAGTACTTCGTTACGACGCAAAAACCAGGGCATGAAAGGCGGGTCATATCGCGCCCAGACAGCTTCACCTCTTTGGCTTAATCCGCGTTTCTGAATATACTCTTCAAGCATCGCCTTGTTTTTTTGGTAGGATGCTTTGCTCCAGGTACCTGAGTATCTCACAGCAGCCATCAAGCGGCCCGATTCTTGTACGAGTCTCACACGTTCGTCAAGGGGCTCAGGAAGCGTTTCGAGGGTATACTCCGCCGGCATTAAAAAAGTTATACGCCACTGGTTGCCCTTTTGCTCCTGCCCGACCGGCGCAGTCATGGAAATTTTCTCAGATTCTGGCTCCTGAGCGACTGGCGCCGTCATCGAGATGGACTGCTTTTTTTGGTTGTCACCGGAAATGTATGCATAGAGGCGACGAAACCCCTCATCACCGGCATTTTCCAGGTCGCCGGAGACGTAAGTTTCAGCAACAATTTGTGATTCATACTGCCTAATTTCAAAGTCATCTTTTTTTTCCAAAACAGTGTATTTCGCTTTTTCAATGGCCATGGCCGATTTTGCAACAAGAAAACAAGATACCGTCAAGAGGGTCAATCCGGCAACGCCTATACACTTAAACGTTTTCATTTTTGTTCCTCCGAAATAACGATGTAATTATGCATGCTAAAAAGCCAAAGAAATTCAAGATAAAGATGTTCAGCCCCTGTCGATTGCGGATCGCTACCAGTGGAACGACACATAAACTGAACCATCCTAATTTTAGCTTTATTTTTAAAAGACAAACATAACCACTCAGACACTGCCTGCAATAGCATATGGAGCTATATTGACGATTATTTAACCCAAAATATTGCTTGTTTGAAATATGATTCCTGAGAAACCTTTGCAAAGTAATCTAACCACGGTCTTGGATTCGAATAATGATACAGCTCTTCCCTGCTAGTAATCCACCTGAAACCGCATTTGGAAAATATCGGTGCTGCCGTCTTTAGCATCGGTCCTGTCTTTCACATCGGCGTAGATATAATTAAACATCAGACGATAGTTGGGATTTAAATACCAGTTAATGGCGAAGGTATAATTGTTTTCTTCTCCTCCCTCAACCAATTTGTCGGTAAGATCAACCCAGGACCAGCGTGCCGCAAGCTCCCATGCACCAGGACCATTATCAAAAAAATTTCCATTCGGTATGACGCGGCTGAATCGAGACGAAGAAGTGCTGTAGGGCCGGTGCTCGCCGGTGATAAACCAGCTGCCATATAGGTAGGCGCCTTGGAATGTCGGGTCATCGGCCTCTTTGGAACTCAGTTTGGTCCAGAAATATTCCCCTTGCAGGGAAAAGGGTCCCCATACGACGGCGAGCTCGGGGTTGAAAAGATCGGCGCTGTCCAGATCGATTCGGCCGGTATCTACGAGTCGCGCATTTGTCAGGTGTGATTCGGGCCGTGTCCGATACCGGGCGGTGGTTTTGCCTTCATCGCGGAACTGATGGCTGTAGCCGATCCCTGTGTGGAGCATTTTTTTGCCTTTATCCGTGTAAACCGGTAATCCGGTCAGACGGAGTGTCACGTCGGCGTTGGTCGCATCATCAAAATTGGAGTCTCCGTCATTGTCCGTGTCGCCGTAAAAAGCGCCGAGAGACCAGGTCAAGCGTTTGTTCAGAAGGGTGCTATTGGCTCTGATGCCGGAATTGCGCCCGGGCGCAAAGGCGTTGGTGGGCAGTGACCGCTCTATGAAGGTGATGTAATTGCTGCTGGTGAGTTCCTCCAACGAAAACGGTTCACGCATCTGGCCGACAAGCAAGGTATCGACAACGGGTATGTTTTGGGCACCGAGATACACGTCCGTGAAATCCGCGTCGCTTTCGGCAAAATCGTATTGCGCCTTGAAAAGGTAGTTCTTCCAGAGCGTACCCGAAACACCGAGCCTCGCGCGTCGGAACTCGACGCCATCACCTTTCAAGGCGTTGTCGCCATAGACACCATTGTCTTCATTCCTTCTTAAAG
>JASFSK010000242.1:0-7029 GCA_050114455.1 Desulfobacterales bacterium
ACAATTCCTCAAGAGCATCTTTCATCAGATTGCCAATTTCCATTTTCTGCGGG
This sequence comes from Desulfobacterales bacterium, assembly GCA_050114455.1. GTDB lineage: Bacteria > Desulfobacterota > Desulfobacteria > Desulfobacterales > JAFDCJ01 > JAFDCJ01. Next base: position 54 of record JASFSK010000242.1, read on the forward strand.
CAGCGCTGCTCCGCCAGCAAATAGTCGAGGCTGGCTATTTTTGCCCGGACCTTTTCAGGGATTTGATTGAACAAGGCAATGGCAAGACCGCGATCGCCATAACTGCGATAGTACATAAGACATCGCATGACATCACCGATGGGCACCTGGCCGTTGACCGCCGATTCGCAGATTTTGGTGCAGCCGGCACAATAATCCGAATGGGTTTCTGTGGCATACTGGTTCAGCAGATTCAAATCCCCGGAAGAAAGCTTTGTTTTGTTCATGGCAGCAGCCACATTGGCCTTTAGAATTGTCATATTCGGCATTTCTGAGCAGATGCTGGCAATGTCCGGATTATCCCAAACGGCCTTGAGCTTGGCCTGGGCATCGGTATAGCCTTTTTGAATGAACCGCCCGGCCAGCTCGAACTCGGTTTCAGTATTGGTTTTCACCTGCCCGCCGCCCTGAGTTTTCATAGCGGTTAAGCCAATGCCCGCCTTCATGCAGGCATTTACTGCGCGCTTCATGCGATCGGTATGCATCAAGCGGTAATTGTAGGTCATCATAATGCCGTCGATCCAGCCGAGCTTAGACGCACCCGACAGACAGGAGGGCATGTTGCTGTGGGTGCTAAAGCCGAAGAGGCGAATTTTTCCCTCTGATTTCCGTTTTTCAGCCCACACCATGGTATCTTCATCTAATTCACTGATATCGCTCACGCTATGGACGAAAAAAAGGTCAATATAGTCTGTTTTCATCCTTTCCAGGGAATTGTTAAGATCTCTAGACATGCCTCTTCGAGTCCAAGCGTGGGACTTGGTGACGAGAAAGATGTTTTGGCGGTCTTCAGGAAATTTGGTGAAGTATTTGCCAATGCCTCTTTCACTGTTTCCACCCATATAGGAGTTCGCCGTATCCCAATAGGTGACTCCCCATCTGAACGCTTGTCTCAGCAACAGCGGACTCATCGATGTATTCAAACTGCCGCCAAAGGAAAGAATCGGTACTTTTATCCCACTTTTCCCGAAAGATCTTGTTGGCATGGTCTGATTTTCTCCTGAAGCTGTCGCCAAATGATCAATTTGTAAGGCAATCGCTCCGACACCGGTTAATCCGGTTATTTTCAAAAAATTCCTGCGAGTTAAGTTAGATTTTTTCTTGGACATAATAAAATTACCGAATTATTTGGGGTAGAGCCCCGGGGTTATAAGGACTTACGAAATGAATTCAGATTAATTTTATCGGATTGATATGTCAACTAAAATCACTATGATGGAGTCATGGGCCTAGATTACAATAAATTTGCAATTAGATTTTAGTGAGCTTTTAAAGGGAATACAAAGGTTGTGGAAGAGTCGGCGGGGTTGTGGAATCCAGATTCCAATCATCCCTTTAGTCAATTCATCTGTGGTCTGCTCACGAACCTGCCCGGCAGTCGACCAGTCCCAGAAGATCTTGGTCGGATTACCCTACGACCTGGCCGCATGCTCCGGCCGCGGAAAAAAAATACTGTGCAGAATTTACTGGATGATTTTTAATCCAAGGATTTTGCGAAACACAGGTAATTATTTAATTGAGACCCTTTCTCTTCTATGCTAAGGCACCTTTAAAAGATTTAGATTGATTTTGCGAGTGTACAGAAATATTAAGATAGACCGCAACTGTTATGACTGGATGATATCATTGAACCAACTCAAACGAAAAGGCACAACCCATGCAATTTCCTGATCTTTATCGCGTAAGTCAAAAATTCGACGTCACCTCCCTGCCGGATGTGAAATCAAGTGTGAAAGAGGCGTTTGCCCATTTTGATTCGGCAGGCAAAATACTACCCGGGCAAACTGTTGCCGTAGCCGTCGGGTCCCGCGGCACTCATGAGCTTAAAGATCTGGTGACTGCAACCGTGGCCTGCCTCGAATCGTTACAACTGAAACCCTTTATCATTCCCGCCATGGGATCCCACGGCGGGGGGACGGCTGAAGGTCAACGGCAGGTGCTGGCAGAGCTGGGAATCACCGAGAACAGCGTCGGCGTGCCGGTGGTATGCAGCACAAATGTCGTATCGTTGGGTCGCGTGGATTCCGGGGCTGAAGTCTTTTTTGCAAAAGATGCTATGGATGCCGATCATGTCGTGGCGATCAATCGAATTAAACCCCACACGGCCTTTCGAGCGGAGGTGGAATCCGGGCTTTGCAAAATTCTGGCCGTCGGTTGCGGCCGCCAGAAAGGTGCAGCCAATATGCACAAGTACGATTTGGCCCGGACCATCGTGCCGGCCGCCCGGCGGATTATGGAAAAAACTTCTGTTCTTTGTGGCCTGGCCGTAACCGAAAACGCCTTGGGTGGTACCCATTCGCTCAAACTGGCAAGACCGGAAGAATTTGTGGAGGTAGACAGCCAATTCCTGGAAACGGCCTGGAAGCTCCTGCCGAGGATTCCGCTGGACGATTTGGATGTGCTGTTGGTCGATGAAATGGGTAAAAATGTCAGTGGCGCCGGTATGGATCCCAATGTCATCGGCTTCTGGCGCCGGGAGGGCGGTGAGAGAAAACCGGACTATCGCATCCTGGTCGTGTTGGACCTGACACCCCATTCCCACGGAAATGCCACGGGCATCGGGATGGCTGATTTAACGACCCGCCGGGTGGCCGACCACATCGACTGGGAGGCTACCTACTTGAATGCCTTTACCTCTGGCGTTTTGCGCTCCGCCCGCATGCCGATACCCGTTGAAAATGACCTTCTGGCACTCGAAACCGCCCTCAACCGGACACCGGATCTGGCCGGTGTTCGCATGGCACGCATTGTCAATACCGGTGAATTGGAGACCTTTTGGGCCACTGAGGCCGTGCTGCCCGAACTCAGGGCACAACAAAATATCACGGTAGACACATCCCCGGTAAACCTTCAATTTGATGATTCCGGCCGCTTGCTGCCGGCAACAGACAGTCATTGAGGGCGACTGGCTATCATTCAGGCTGCCATCGGTGGGCGACGATCCGCCCAGGGACGCGCCGCTTCCTACTGGGCTGCCAGACGAAAAAAGGTGGCATCATCACCAAAACGCCCGATAAATAGGCAAGTTCAGCAAAAGTGGTCATGGTGTCCAATCCCTATTTATCGGGCGATGCTGCCCCAACGTGTTCAAAATACGATTATCATTGCACCGGATGCTTGACAATACAAATTCACGCTTCTTGCCTTGACCCCAATACTGAGCCGACGGGTAAAATCGGATCAATCGCTGTCGAATAATGTCCAATGGTAGAGCCAGATGTCTCCGGCCTGACGCAGGAGACCAGGTTTTCGGCAACCAAATAAAATCAAGGAGAAACTATGAATTTACATCGACCGAATGCAAACGACGCTCTTCAGACCAGGAACCGCTCGCGCGATATTGCGCCTCAATCCGGTATTTGCAGCCGATGTATCGACGGCTGTAAAGGCAACTGTGACATGTTCAAAGCGACCTTTCGCGGCAGGGAGCTGCTGTACCCGCAGCCTTTCGGCAGTGTCACCGCCGGTGCCGACAAGGACTATCCGGTGGACTATTCCCATCTCAATATTATGGGGTATGCCCTGGGGGCCAAGGGGGTTGAAGCCGACCCGGATAAAGCCACCTTTCCCAATGTCGATACCGAAACATCATATGGAGCTGCCGATAAAGTCAAGATGAAAGTACCGATATTCACTGGTGCTCTTGGCAGCACGGATATTGCGCGTAAAAATTGGAGTCATTTTGCTATTGGCGCGGCCATCAGCGGCATCAGTCTGGTATGTGGCGAAAATGTATGTGGCATCGATCCTGAGCTGGAGTTCGATGGCAACGGCAAGGTTAAGAAATCACCGGAGATGGACCGCCGCGTCAAAGAATATCGACGATTTCACGAGGGCTTTGGTGATATTCTGGTTCAATTGAACGTTGAAGACACCCGTAACGGGGTGGCCGAGTATGTGATCGAAAAACTCGGTGTGGAAACCATTGAGTTAAAATGGGGCCAGGGTGCCAAATGTATCGGCGGAGAAATCAAAGTCAATTCCTTAGACCGCGCCGTTCAATTGAAAAAGCGCGGCTACATCGTCACCCCGGATCCGGAAGATCCCGCCCACCAGGCCGCATTTAAAGCCGGCCCTTTGAAACAGTTCGAACGGCACTCGCGACTCGGTTTCGTGGATCAGGAAGGATTTATGCATGAAGTGGAACGGCTCCGCAAACTCGGTGCCAAACGAATTACACTGAAGACGGGCGCTTATCCCATGAGGGAACTGGCAATGGCCATTCGCTGGTCTTCCGACGCCGATCTTGATCTGCTGACAATTGACGGCGCACCCGGGGGCACCGGCATGAGTCCCTGGCGGATGATGGCCGAGTGGGGCATACCGTCTATTTACCTGCATTCAATGGCCGTTGAATTGAGCGATCGTCTGGCACAAAAAGGCAAACGCGTTCCGGATCTGGCCTTTGCCGGCGGCTTTTCAGCGGAGGACCATGTTTTTAAAGCACTGGCCCTGGGCGCCCCTTACTGCAAGGCGGTTTGTATGGGTCGCGCGCTGATGATCCCGGGCATGGTCGGCAAAAATACCGAACGGTGGCTACGTGATGAAGACGGAGGCTTGCCGGCCAGCGTATCAAAATTCGGATTTACCAAAGAGGAGATCTTCATGAATTATGAAGTCTTGAAAGAAAAGTATGGATCCGAGGTCAGCAATTTGCCGCTGGGTGCGATCGGACTCTATAATGTAGCCGACAAGGTCAAGGTCGGTCTCCAGCAGTTGATGGCCGGATCGCGCAACTGGAAAGTAGAATATATCAGCCGCAACGACCTCTTCGCCCTGACAGAGGAATGTGCCAAAATCACCGGTATCAAGTACGTGATGGATGCCTTCAGAGAGGAAGCCCTGGAAATCATCGATGCTTAGTCGTCGCCTGGAAAATATCTAGCGTAATTGAAGGAGGTTTGATATGATAAATAAGATCATAAAGCATATTCTGGATAAAGATCCGGGAGAAAAAGAATTTCACCAGGCTGTTCGGGAGTTTGTCGAGACGGTCGAGCCGGTTTTAGAGCGGCACCCGGAATTTCGCAAGCTGGGCATTATGGAGAGAATCCTGGAACCCGAGCGTTTGATTATGTTCCGGGTTCCCTGGATGGATGATGAAGGCTGGGTGCGAGTCAATCGAGCTTATCGGGTAGAAATGAACAGTGCCATTGGACCTTATAAAGGCGGGCTCAGGTTCCATCCCTCGGTGAATCACAGCATCCTTAAATTCCTGGCCTTCGAGCAGGTCTTTAAAAACGCGTTGACCACCCTTCCCATGGGCGGCGCCCAGGGTGGATCGGATTTTGAACCCAAGGGAAAATCGGACAACGAAGTCATGCGATTCTGCCAGAGTTTTATGACCGAACTGAGCCATCATATCGGCCAGGACACTGACATCCCCGGCAGCGGTCTCGGTGTGGGTGCCAGGGAGATCGGGTATCTATTTGGTATGTACAAAAGACAGCGCAATGAATTTACCGGGACACTGACCGGCAAAGGCTTACAATGGGGGGGGAGTCACCTTCGTGCCGAGGCGACCGGATACGGTGTGGTCTATTTTGCAGCCGAAATGCTGGCGGCCCGCCAAGACAGCCTCGAGGGCAAAACTTGCCTGGTATCCGGCTCTGGGAATGTTGCCCAGCATGTCGCAGAAAAAATCATTGAATTGGGCGGAAGCGTTTTGACGCTTTCAGATTCATCCGGGTACATTTATGATCCGGAAGGCATCGACAGCCAAAAATTGGCTTTTGTCAAGCGCTTGAAAAACCTCAAACGCGGCAGAATCCGGGAGTATGTCGATAAATATTCCGAAACGCTATACACCGAAGCTGACACCTCCCTGGACTACAATCCATTGTGGACCCATCGGGCCGACTGCGCATTCCCCTGTGCGGTTGAAAATGAAATCGGGGAAAAGGATGCCTACAATTTAATTAACAACAATATCAAAATGGTCTGTGAGGGTGCCGACATGCCGGCATCTCTGGAAGCCGTCAGGATCTTTCAGGACAAAAAACTGCTGTACGCACCGGGAAAGGCTGCCAATGCGGGTGGAGTGGCCGTGTCCGGCCTGGAGATGGCCCAGAACAGGATGCTGTTAAACTGGTCGGCAGAAGAAGTCGATCAGCGTCTGCAGACGATCGTCAAAAACATTCATCAAAACTGTCTGGCTGTGGCCGAGGAATACGGCAAACCCGGCAACTACCTGGCTGGCGCCAATATTGCCGGATTCGTCCGGGTGGTCTACGCTATGCTGGATCAGGGATTGGTTTAGTGGCGGAACAGATAATATCACCGTTTCTATTCCGATCAAACTGAACGCTCGCGGCTAGTCTGGTCGAATAAGAAACTCCAACAGGACAAATGTCAAATGTCGATTGACGAATGTCGAATTAAGGAATTCTTGCTATCTTATTCATAAAAAAAGCAGAGCGACACGCGGCGCAAGCGCCTGCGCTACGCGAGCGACATCCACCATTCGTCAATCGTCAATCGTCATTCGTCATTCCAAGTAGTTTCACACGATCCCTGTGCTTTCTAAGCTGTGCCTTTCATTTTCCCGCATACAATTTCTTCCAGGGCTGTCGCTGGTGTTCCCGATAGTTGGCCAATGCCAGATAGAGTGCTCCCACGGCCAGTTCAGCACAGTGGGTATTCTGGGGCGGCAGCGTCTCCAGGTAATCAATCACGTCTTCGGGGGTGATTTCCCAGGCATCTTCCACTTTTTGGCCTTCTGCCAGTTCAGCCACCGTGTTGGCGCAGGCATTGGTATTCATGCAGCCGTCGGTTTGAAAAGAAACCGCCCGGATGCACCCCTGGTTGATAGATAAATATATTTCGACGGTGTCTCCGCAGTCTCCGGTTCTTTTGCCGTGTCCATCCGCCCGCTCGACCCTTTCACAGCGATCGGTGCGAAAAGCCATTTCCAGATAGTGATTCGAATGGCCCTGCA
>JASFSK010000243.1:0-7012 GCA_050114455.1 Desulfobacterales bacterium
AAAATTGTCTAAATGCCAGTTTCATATTAAAAAGCGAAAACCCCCTTGTGCTCTCCGCCCAAAGGGGTTTAGATCGTTGCAAAATGATAGTGATGTTGATGTTGGGTTGGAATTTTAATCAGGCCCTCTCATTACTTTTAGTCTTGAGCAGCGTTCATATTTTGCGACTCAACACTAATTACTCAATACCAAATATTAGCTAATAGATCAATATAGTAAATCCATAATCTCACTTTTTGAGTTATTCAAAAATACGTCTGAATTCTTCAATGGTTTTTTCAACCTCACTGGGCTCTTCGGGTTCTCCAGGCACAATTGGCTGTAAGGGAGCCTGGTTAAAAACCGTTTTTAGATAGTCAATGTCGAATAATTCTTCTGAAAAGGATGCGTTTTCCTCAAAATTTAGAGCTTGATTCACGCGTACCAGATTCCCATCTTGATAGAATTCGATTCGAGATGGGTAGCGGGTTTTGCCTATCTTCCACCAGACATGATACCGAAATTCAAAAGTATCCAATTCTCCGGTCGGATTAAACCCTTTGATGATCAGACGCAGAGGTAGAAAAGTATCTTGATCAACCCAAATCTGGGATACCGTCTCATCCGGATATTGCGCACCAATAACGAATGCAATTTTTTCCTCAAATCTTCCCAGGCTCGATATCGAGACATCCACGCCGAGCTGCAAAAGCCTCTCAACAAGCCCCTCTCGGGTGTGGTAAAGCAGAGGATCTTTAAAAAGATCAAAACGGTTTTCAGCTCCGGGTATCCTGTTCCCGTCAATTAATGTCAATGTCTTCCCCTCAGCAAATATGAAAACGCGTTCGGAATCGTTGGACCTTGTATCTGAGCGGAAGGCTTGAGAAAATATGAATCTCAGGGATCCTTCAAGTTCCATGGGTTCCGTTTCCATCTTTATTTCATCGTCAATGATATCCGGAATCAAGTTAGAATCGTCCGTTCTATGATAGGCATCCTGCGGCTGATTGGATTCGCTACCGGGGAATGTCCTTCTGGAATCATCAATGGGGTCGGATCGGTAAAAAACAATCTTATGGGCGACATATAGGCTTTTGGCATTGCCAAGATTTTTAACCGTCAAATCGAGAACATGGGGTCCTTGAAGTACATAGGCATATAAAAAAGAATCCATGAACACGATATAGACAGCGATAATCAGAAAAACAGCAAATTTCTTAAGATCAACATTCATAGACAACTCGTTATTGTGGAATTGGCAAAAGAGCTATCGGGTGAGAAGGATTCGAACACCGGTACCGATATAAAATATCCATTTAAAGTCTAACCTTAGAACAATTCCTGGGCAAACAGGGCCGCCTCACCCAGTTCTTCTTCGATTCTGATGAGCTGATTGTATTTAGCGAGTCGATCACTGCGGGACAATGATCCCGTCTTGATCTGGCCGCTGTTTACCGCCACAACCAGATCGGCGATAAAAGTGTCTTCAGTTTCACCGGAACGATGGGAAATTACGGTCGTATATCCCACCTGATTGGCCATCTCGATACAATCCAGGGTTTCAGTGACGGTCCCGATCTGGTTCAATTTTATTAAAATAGAGTTTGCGATACCCTGATCGATACCTTTGTTGAATATTTTGGGGTTGGTCACGAATATATCATCGCCGACGAGTTGAACAGCGCCTTCCAAACGGTCCGTCATGGTTTTCCAACCGCTCCAATCTCCTTCTGCGAGGCCGTCCTCGATAGAAAGAATGGGGTAACGGTTGATGAGTTCTTCATAATAATCTGTCAACTTGGCAGCAGTCAGCTTTTTGTTTTCGGATTTTAATATATATTTCCCGTTGCGATAGAATTCACTGGCAGCCGCGTCCAGGCCGATTCCTATATCCTTACCGGGTTTGTAACCGGCAGCTTCAATGGCCGTCATAATGAGCTGGATGGCGGTTTCATTCGATTCAAGATCCGGTGCAAAACCACCTTCATCACCAACTGCCGTCGATAGTTTCCTTGATTTGAGAATTGCTTTCAGCTGGTGAAACGTTTCAGCACCCATCTGAACTGCTTTGGCGATAGTATTTGCACCAAAAGGAATGATCATGAATTCTTGGATATCCAGGTTATTTGCCGCATGGGCCCCCCCATTGATGATGTTCATCATAGGAACGGGCAGACTTCTTGCATTGATCCCACCGAGATACCTGTAAAGCGGCATTCCATAGGCGTTGGCCGCAGCTCGTGCAGTCGCCATCGAAACGCCTAAAATGGCATTGGCACCTAGTTTTGCTTTGTTTGGTGTGCCGTCCAGTTTTACCAGAAAGTGGTCCAACGCAAACTGATCACCAGCATCCATCCCCAAAATACCAGGTTTAATGACGGTAATGACATTTTTTACTGCCTTGGCAACGCCCTTGCCGCCGAATCGTTTCGAACGCTTATCTCTCATCTCTAAGGCCTCGCGTTTCCCAGTGGATGCACCAGAGGGAACGGCTGCGCGTCCCATAGCTCCACATGCGAGGTAGATATCCACCTCGACGGTGGGATTTCCTCTTGAATCCATAATCTCTCTGGCCTTTACATCAACTATATCAGTCATATTAACCTCCCCTGTAGCGCAGTGATTTGTAAAATTCTACAACCTTTTAAGTATACATCACCGATGAGGGTGCATCGGAAAAATTTAAAAAAAACCTTGTGATTATTGACAAATTTTATAGAAATGTTACTCTGCTTCAACCCGCATGTCAAGTTCGCTGTGGCGGGTTTCGAATTCACCGGGTTGGGGTTCCTATGCAGAACAGAAAAACGAGCTTATATTCCCAGGCCCATCTGATCATTGCGGCCATTCGTGTCTGGGAACACTTAAACTCACGACCGCCCACTGTCGATGATGTGTGTCGGATTATCCATTATTCCCTTGAGCAGGGTTATTTTATCTGTCGCAAACTACAGGAGCACGGTATTCTCAAAACCGTGGAGGGGTCCTTTGGAACTCGGCTGTTCATCGATGACCATTTGAAATTGGAAGAGCTGCCCCGTGATGTGCCGGAAAGCAACCTTGAAAATGACCTTAAAAAATTTCAGGACACCCAGAAGGCCTTTTCCCAGAAAATAGAGTCCTTTCAGGCCCAGCAACAGCAAAAGAAAAAAGATCTCTTTGCGGAAATGGAAAAAAAATTGAAAGAAGAACTAGAAAAAAAATAGAATCTATTATTGAAGTTTCGCGTCCCAATTCCACAATCCCTTCCGTTTCTTTACCTTTACTTTCTTTGGTAGCGGTTCGATCAAATTGATACCAAAGGCATACCCGGCTTTCAGCAGCGCTTTTTTATGAGGGCGTAAATCCAGTTGCCAATTGGGGTAAATCCAATAATCCGAACCATGCCGCACGGCCCAGGCTTGCTCACCCCTCGGGCTCGAGAAGGTTCTGTGCTGTTGGATCTCCTCCGCAAGCGTCCTCGCGACACAAAGCGGCCAATTGCCCGCAATCACGACTCCGAGGGGAATCGGGCTGTTTCGAGGCAACTGCAAGTAATCTTCGGCACCGAGTTCGGGGCTGACGATGGCGCCATGAAAACCCAATGCGCCGGCGCATCCAATAGCCAGGGGATTGGCGAGATTGCAAAAGGGACCGGCCCAAAATTTTAATCCTTTGTGTTGATTAAAAAATGCTATTTGCCAGGGTGCATTCAACACGAAATGCCGCCCTCCCTTTTTAATGGTAAGCTGGATGAGCTCGCTGATTTCGTTTTCATTATCAGGCCAGACGACTGGGGGAAGCCACCAGATGATGCGGGCAATGGTTTTGCCGGGTAATTTTTTTAGGGTCGCATTGGAAAGCCAGAGGCCGATTTGCCCCGGCGGGTTCGCCCCCGGCAATGTCCGGTATACCGTAAGCTCGACCATCCGCCTTTTTTTTGACATACCAGGTGGTACTGAGGGGGCGAACAAAGATGTCCACCGAGAAGTTTTTTCTATTGGGCCAAGCTGATCATCTAATTTCGCAATCAGATCGGCCAAATGCTTTTCACGTCGATCTGTCAGAAAAACCGGGGCACCTTTGGCAATTGCATTTTTCGAGGATGCCCGGATGTGCATTCGGCCGCCCTTGGGCACCGATCTCCCGATGCGTTTTTTTTGATGCCCGCTTTGGTCTTCATACCCTATCCGTAAAACATCTCCCCGCAATAGCGCTTCTCTCGTAATGAAATACGGGTTTTGTTTGGCCCCTTTGATTTTACCAACCATCAGCCCGGAACCGGTTTGACCACGGATGCTGACAGGATCCTGCGGGCGTTGGGGTAATAGATGGTAATGGGTACCGGTGCGACCCAGGGCGCGGCCCAACAGGTTCAGCGCATCTTTCTTCATTTTCGAATCATTAGGGTGATCTCTAAGGATTCGATACGCACGAACGGTATGGTACACGTAATGGGGGCCTTTTTTGCGACCCTCAATTTTCCAGGTCCTGATTTTAGGGATTGTCAAAAGAACTTTTGCCAGAACATCAACGCTTAAATCTTGGCAGGAAAAATACCTGTGTGTTTGACCGGACTGGGAATACCGCCGCCGGCAAGGTTGAACACATCGGCCTCTTAAGCTGCTCTTTCCTCCCATGAAGCTGCTCCAATAGCACCTGCCCGAAACGCCATAGCAAAGCGCGCCATGAATGAAAACTTCTAGATCTAGATTGGGTGGGCACTCCCTGGCAAGGATTCTAAGTTCATCGACATTCAACTCCCGCGGCAGCACTACCCGATTCACCGGAAGATGCTGTCCGATAACTGACAGTGCTGATGGAAAGCTGGCATTTGCAAGGGTCGAAAGATGAACTTTGCCGGAAAATCCGGTTTGTTTGATCAGAGGTACCATACCGAGATCTTGAATAATGACGGCATCCGGTTTGACCTGCCGCTGAAGCAGATCCAGAAATCTTCCAGCTTGTAGGAGATCACCGGGCTTTAATAAGGAATTTACGGCTACAAATACTTTCACATTTTTCTCGTGGGCCAGTCCTACCAGGGCGGAAAACTCCTCGATAGTGAAGTTTTTTGCTTCCATGCGCGCGGAGAACAACTTCAAGCCACAGTAAACCGCATCGGCTCCGGCAGCAATAGCTGCCAGAAAAGATGCTTTATTTCCGGCTGGAGCGAGAATTTCAGGGAGGTATATCGATGGTTGTTGAGCACCCATTTGCTGTTGATGTCTGTTTTTGCGGTTTGGATCGAAAAATAATTCACATTCAACCATTTACAAACGGCTATTGTCAACAGGTAGTTCAGCAGTGGTTTTCGGCACTTCAGCGACCACCGGCAAACCTGGGGGTATAAGGATGGCCTCTGGAAGGGGTCGGGGCCACCTTGTGGGTGCCCGCTGATGTTTATCCGCAGTAATTCATTCTACGATCGCGGGGCAGGAGTAGCTTTAAACTCTGTATTTATTGATGAAAATTTGATATAGTACTTATTGGCTATCACGCAGAAACCGGCAACAGAGCCTTGTTCACACTTCAATGTCAGCAATAAATCTTGATCTTTATATCCCTAAAATTCTGGAACCCACTTAAATGAATGATAAAATTAAGAACGAACCACATGGAGGGTCGCTGGTTAATCTTCTTGTAGACGATCAACGCGCCGCCAAGCTCAAAGAAATTGTTCTCAACCTTCCAGACATCACTTTAAACGACCGACAATTGTGCGACCTGGAATTGTTATCAACAGGTGCGTTCTCCCCACTTAAAGGATTTATGACTCGTTCGGATTATGAATCCGTGCTTGATCGTATGCGACTGCAGAACGATCTGTTGTGGCCGGTTCCAATTTATCTGGATGTTGATGAACTGCAAGCGCACAAGTTAGAAGTCGGCCAGTCTGTGGCGCTCAGAGATCCAGAAGGCTTTCTTTTGGCAATCATGCATATTGAGGATATCTGGAAAGCAGACCGGCAAAAAGAAGCCACTCAGGTTTACGGCACCACCGATCGCAATCATCCCGGGACGGATTATCTTTTTTCCCGAGGCGGACATTACTATCTTGGCGGTGCACTGGAAGTTATATCCACGCCCCTGCATTTTGATTTTAAGCAACTACGCATGACGCCTGAAGAAATTCGGGCCGCCTTTAAAAAACTCGGATGGAAGCGGATGACAGGTTTTTTGACCCACAATCCCATTCATCGTCCACAATTTGAGATGACAATAAATGCCATGCAGCAGGCCAGAACAAACCTGTTATTGCTTCCAATCGTTGGCATGACCAGACCCGGTGATTTCGACCATTATACACGGGTCCGATGTTACCGCCATGTGGTCAGACACTACCCGCCCGATTCCCATATTTTAAGCATGCTGCCGCTGGCCATGCGCATGTCTGGTCCCAGAGAAGCCTTGCTGCATGCCATCATTGCAAAAAACTATGGCTGCACACACTTTATCACCGGTCGGGATCATGCCGGTCCCGGACCGGATGACAATGGTCAACCCTTCTATGAAAGTAACGAGGCCAGCAAATTTGCCCATACCCACAGCCAAGAAATCGGCTTAACAGTGGTTCCGTTCACCGAGATGGTCTACCTGCCGTTTGAGGATGAGTACCGCTGTGCCGATCAGGTGCCGGAAAACACGCAGGTCATATCTCTTTCGGGGTCCGATATACGAAAGCGAATTCGCACCGGACGCCGGATACCGGATTGGGCAACTTTTCCTGAAGTGGTCGACGAACTGCAAAAAGCCTATCCGCCCCCCCGTCGTCAAGGATTTACTGTGTTTTTGACCGGTCTTTCAGGGGCGGGCAAATCCACCATTGCTAAAATAATTTACGCACGCTTCCTGGAAATGGGTGACCGACCGGTAACCCTGCTGGACGGTGATATTGTTCGGCAAAACCTGTCCAGTGAGCTGAGTTTCTCCAAAGAGCACCGAGATTTAAACGTTCAGCGCATCGGTTTCGTTGCCGGGGAGATTACCAAAAATCGCGGTATTGCAATATGCGCTCCAATTGCGCCCTACTCCGCCACCCGATCTGAAATCA
>JASFSK010000244.1:0-6959 GCA_050114455.1 Desulfobacterales bacterium
GTAAATCCGAAGCAAGCGAAGCCCGAAAATAGCGGAAGGACGATTGACGAAAAACGAGGGCGATTTGTAGAAGTCGCTTTGCTCCGTCATTTATGTTGGAACAAGCTTGTTAAATAACTTTATTGGACAACGTAAGTATTTCGATAAGTTCACATTAAATCAGATAGCATTCCTTAATTCGTCACTCTTCCCTCGTCCTTCCCTTTTCATCCCTAATCCTTCGCACTTCAACTCAGCCTGATCCTCGGATCGATAAAAGCATAAAGTATATCTAAAGCCAGATTGACGAGCACATAAACCAGCCCGAAAAACAGACAGATGCTCATTAAAACCGGTATATCCAATGAAATTGCGGCATTGGCCAGCCACCAGCCGATACCTTGGCGGTTGAAGATATATTCGACGGCAATGCTTCCTTCCATGGAATAGGCCGCCAGCCAGCCAGCAACGGTGATCACGGGGATGAGTGCATTTTTACGGGCGTGTTTGAAATAAATGTCTTTTAGTCGCGCTCCCTTGGCCCGGGCAGTCATCACATAATCCTTGGAAATTTCTTCGATCATGCTGGATCGCATCACCCTCAACAAAATGGCGACAATTACGACAACTTGGGTAAAAACCGGCATCACCAGCCGTTTGAAAGCATCCCAGGCAATGTCGAGTCGACCGTTCAAAACCCCGTCCACGGTATATAAATAGGTGTAGCGCTTGAACCGATCCGGATTTTCATGAATCCAGAGGTTGAGTTGATCGTCAATATAGCCAGGTGGAAACAAATCCAGGTACCCATAAAAAACCATCAAAATTATCAACGCAAAAAGAAATGTCGGCAGGGACCAGCCGATAATAGCAAAAATCCGGGTTAAATGGTCGATCCAGGTATCCCGGTAAATGCCGGAAATCGTGCCCAGCCAAATGCCCAGTAAGATAATAACCGGTATGGTAAAAAGGTTGAGTTCCAGAGTGATGGGAAAATAGTACCAGAAGGCTTCCCACACCGGTTTGGCCGCCACGACCGAATAACCCCAGTTCCCCGAAGAGATTTCTTTTAACCACCGGAGATATTGAACATAAAAGGGATCGTTTAAGCCATGCTGTTCGACGATGAGGGGAAGGTCTTTGACCTGCTGGGGCGATTTGACATAGGCCATGGCCCGACGTTCGGGGCTGAAGGTCATGAGGATGCCGAAAATCAGGACCGATACCCCGAAAAGCACGAATGCCAGAAAGAAGAATCTTCTAATAATGTAGGTTGTCAAAATCTCCTGCCAGCAATTTCGAAGCGGCCGCGCGAGTGGCCGCTCCATGATATCAAGGTATATTATCCCAATTGAGCGAAAAAAGCTCAAATAGGCGTTAATGGTTATTCGTTATTAGCGTATGCTGATAAATTATCCTAGGTGTCAGGTTTCGGGTGTCAGGAAGTTTAAGTGCTGAATCCCGAACGCTGACACCTGACACCTTTAATCTCTGATAACATGTTCTTAGAAAAATCCAGTTAAGGGCCTATTGCTCTGGAACAATTAACCAATAACAAATAGCTCCCAATTTGTTTTTAACTCAATCAGGGCGCTAGTTTTTCGACAGGCGCCCGAAGAACTCAATGGCGGGTGAAAACATGGGATTCATTATGTATCCCTTGACATAGTCACGGTAGACCCACAGCTCCAACGGCTGAAAAAGAGCGATGCCCAGGGCGTCTTCATACCAGATATTCTGAAGTTTTTCATATGCGGCCGCACGTTTGGCCGGCTCGACATTCTCGATACCCGCTTTGAGAAGCTGATCTACCTCAGGATTCTTATAACCCATGTATTTGCCATAGGTGCCGTTAGAGCTCATATACGGATACATGAAATTATGCGGATCCGGATAGTCCGCCCCCCAGCCGATAATAAAAATCGGGATTTGGTATTGGCGGATGGCCGGCATATAATCCTTCCAATCCACATTGCGCACCTCGATTTGAAATTTTGGGTTTAACGATTCGATATTTTCCTTTAGCATAAGCGCGGCGGCCTCCCGTTCCTCTCGGCCGGTATTATGGGTAATCACCATCTTAAAGCCTTTTTCCCACACCTGACCGTCCCATGCCTTTTTCATGTAGCTTTGTGCTTTTTTTAGGTCGAATTCATACATGGGAACATCTGTTTTGTATTCCAGGCCCTTTACAAGCGGCGTCCCCGGTAAAGATCCAAGTCCATTTAACACTTCCTTGACGAAGGTGTCACTGTCATAGGCATGCATGAACGCCTTGCGCACGTTAATGTCGGAGAAAAAATCCGGTGGAATGCCTTCTCCGTCTAACTTGCCGCTGCCGATACTGGTATTGCCGGTGGGATCGATTTTCTGGCAAAACAGCGCTCCGGTGACAGCGAGTTGGGGCACCTTCTCAATCGCAAGACCTTTCATGGTTTCGATTTCGTTGATAAATGTTTTGCCTACATGAACCCGGTCTGCGTCGCCGGCTTTCAGCATCAGAATGCGGGTGGCGTGTTCGGGGACGTACTTGACGATGCCTGTTTTGATTTTGCCTTTAGGTCCCCAATACCCGTCAAACCGCTCAAAAACCATCTGCTTTGAGGTTTCCCACAATTTCAGTTTGTAGGCGCCGGTGCCGTTGGCGATGGCGCGCAGGGGCTCCTTGCCTTCATCCGGTTTATTGTATTTGGCGGCATTGGCGATGTTTCCATCCCAGCAGCCGTTGGCCATGGCCCATTCCTTGTCGAGGATGGCCGAGGCCGAATAAGATAAAATCCCCAGAAGCGGCGGATAGGGTTTGGGGAGATGAAGCACAACATCGTCGCCTTTAACCTCAACGGCTTTATCGATTTTCTCAAAAATACCCGGTATCACGACGCCGTCTTTGTGGGTATTGCCTTCACCGGTTAACGCTTCCAGCAGCATCCACATGGGCCCGCCGGCCGGATCCAGGATCATGGCTCTTTTCAGGGAATAAGCCACGTCTTCCGGAGTTAAATCGCCGCCTTCATGGAACTTGACGCCTTTACGAATGTTGAAAGTATAGGTCTTGCCATCCGCCGAAATACCGCCATTTTCCACCGTGGGCACCTTGGTGGCCAGGATTGGCGCATATTTCCCCGTATGCGGACCATCGAAAAAAACCAGGGTTTCGTATATCGTCCAGATTTTGCCCGAGCCGGCCGTATCATAGCATTTTGCTGGATCGATGGTTTCGACAGACCCAATGTCGGCCAGAACGAACGTATCCGGATTTTTTACCTCTGCATTCACGCTGATCACCCCCAGAATCAGCAGGAAGCAGCCAATCAGACAAACAATTTTTTTCATCACCGACCTCCTTTCATTTGCAGGTTGAACAGATACGGCATTTAAATAGCAGGTAATTGATGCAATGGTCAAGGATATTAGCGTACAGCTTTTGGCATAACGGATGAGCATGAGATTGCCAATCGGAATAATTTTTACAGATAATCGCATCGCAGTTACATCCATCGAAAATTTGTGTTAATAATAGGTTCATTTACATCGAAGCAAACCATCTCTAAACGGCTGTTGATGCTTTGGAATATCTTCAGTGAAGATCAAATCCAGGTTAAGATCTTTTTAATGGTTATCAAAATTTTAATCTTCCTTGCAGTGATTCTCGCTCTGACCACTGGTGCGCACTTGCTTTTCTACAAAGCCGTCATCGGTGCTTTTGCCGTAACCAACCCGACCCTCAAAATATCCTTGTTAACCACATTGGTTATCCTGGCACTCAGTTTCATGGTCTCTTTTTTTATGCTCCAGTGGCAGGAAAATCTCCTGACGATAGGGTTTTATAAGTTATCAGCCGTCTGGATCGGTCTGTTTCTCTATCTGCTGCCCGCCATGCTGATAGGCTGGATAATTATTGCGACGATTCGCTTGGCTGGAAGCAACCCACCTGCCGGTTGGATTGCGGTTGCATGCATTGTTGGAGCCGTTTTGTATTCGGCATACGGCATATGGAATGCCTATCACCCTAAAATACAAAAATTTGAGGTCCGAATAGAAAACCTTCCGGATCAATGGAAAAATAAGACCATTGTGCAGCTGTCCGATGTTCATTTGGGTCATTTTTACGGAACCGAGTTTTTAGACAACCTGGTCCGGCAGGTAAACGAACTCGATGCAGAAATGGTCTTTATCACCGGCGATTTGTTTGACGGTATGTCGAAGGCGGTTTCACAGTTTGCCGATGGGCTGGGTCGTTTCAAAGCCGAAAAAGGCGTATATTTTATCACCGGCAACCATGAAACCTATGTCGGACTTCACCGGGCGTTAATAGTACTGGAAAAAGCCAAAATAAAAGTTTTAAAAAATGAGGTAATCGATGTAGATGGCTTGCAGATCATGGGCATCGGTTATCCCGGCATTCAGGGAAAGGACGACATTCGAGGCTTCAAAAATCTACCGAAAAATTTTTCCAATAACAGACCACTCATAATGCTGTTTCATACCCCAACCAACATCCGCCCCAAGGACGGAGACGGGGTCGACCACCATTTCGCAACCTATTGGGTCCCGGACACGTCTTTTACTTTTAATAAAAAAATAGGAGTGGATCTGCAGCTTTCCGGGCACAGTCATGCCGGCCAGATGTTCCCCTTTGGGTATCTGACAAAACTCATTTACAAAGGCTATGACTATGGCTTCCATCGCTTGGGCCGGTTTGCGATTTACACCACCAGCGGGGTCGGCACATGGGGACCGCCGATGAGAACTGGAAATACGCCTGAGATTGTTGCAATTGATCTAAAATAGGAGATTTAAATGAAAGAAACGATGTTAAAGGATCGGATACGGTACCAGCCGTTGCTCGACAAGATCACCGATGCCGCCGAAGCGGCTGGCCACATTCAAGACGGAACCAATTTGTTCATCTCCGGGTTTACCGCCGGATACCCCAAGTTAATTCCAAAGCAGCTGGTTCAACGGGCCAATGAAGGTGAACAATTTAAGATAAATCTTTACGCCGGCGCCTCCACCGGCGACGCGGTGGACGGAATCCTATCCGAAGCGGGTATCATCGGATGGCGACGCCCCTATATGAGCAACCGCACCATGCGCAAATTGATCAACACGGAGAAGATCGCTTTTAAAGACGATCACCTGTCCAGGTTGTCTGCCGAGGTTCGCGCCGGCAACTGGGGAGAGCCCCATGTGGCCGTCGTCGAGGCCGTGGCCATCACCGAAAAAGGACATCTGATTCCGACATTATCCGTGGGCAATACACCGACGTACGTCAGGGAGGCGCAAAAAATTATTATCGAAATATCCTCTGAATCGCCGGAGCTGGAAGGTATTCATGATATTTTTATTCCGGAGGATCCGCCCTATCGAATGCCGATACCCATTTACCGGACATCCGACCGGATCGGCAAACCATTTATAGAAATGGATCCAAACCGGGTGGTGGCAATTTTGTACAGCGAGGAGGAAGACAGCTGCGCAGTGTTCACCGAGCCCGATATGGTCTCACTCAATATAGCCCGCAACATTTTGGACTTCGTTCGCCAGGAGGTCAAGAAAGGGCGCATACCCCCCTTACTGCCCTGGCAGTCCGGTGTCGGTGATGTGGCCAATGCCGTTCTGAATGGGTTTATGGAGGATGATAATTATCAGGAGCTTTATATATATTCGGAAGTTCTTCAGGATGCAATTCTGGATCTCATTGATATCGGCAAGGTGCGCGCCGCTTCGGGATCGGCCATGACCTTATCGCACAAAGCGCGGGCACGATTTTTAAACGAGCTTTACCGGTACAAGGAAAAAATCGTGCTGCGGCCGGTGGAGATCTCTAACTCGCCCGAGGTGATTCGCAGACTGGGTGTCATCGCCATCAACACGGCAATTGAAGTTGACATTTACGGACAGGTAAACTCGACCCATGTCATGGGCTCCCAGATGATGAACGGCATCGGTGGTTCCGGGGACTTTCTGAGAAATGGTGCCCTGACCTTCATCGTCACACCCAGCACGGCCAAGGGTGGAAAGATATCGGCGATTGTGCCCATGGTCTCCCATGTGGATCACTCCGAACACTCGGTGGACATTGTGGTAACCGAGCATGGACTCGTGGACACCCGCCCGCTGACACCCCGCCAGGTGGCCGAACAGATTATCCAGAAGTGTGCGCATCCGGATTTTCGTCCAATTCTGTGGGATTATTATCAGAGAGCGATTCGAACCCGAGGAGGACACGAACCCCATATCCTCGAGGAAGCATTTAGCTTCCACCGGCGTTACCTGGAAACGGGGGATATGAAACCCTAACTAAATAACTCCTTAGCTGTTTTAATACCAGTGTCAGGAATAGCAATTGAAACTACGAAACAATTTTGTAATTAACCCTAAAGTCTGTTAGACAAATTAAAAAGACGGAGCGACACCCACAATTTGTCAATCGTCCTTCGTCAATCGTCGTTTCATATAGCTTCACATTAGGCCTACCGCCACACAAGAGAGGTGGACTTCAACCCAACCGGGGGGATATATCATGATAGGTGCCATCGCAGGCGACATCATTGGATCGGTTTACGAACACCGCCCCATCAAAACAAAAGAATTTCCTCTCTTCCATCCTCAATCTCGTTTCACGGACGATTCGGTGCTTACCATTGCTATAACGAAAGCCATTTTAGACGACCGGAATTACTCCAGGGCGGTGTTGGAAATCGGCAGAAAGTATCCCCATGCCGGCTATGGCGGATCGTTCATCCGCTGGCTCCATTCGACCGCCCCCAAACCCTACAACAGCTGGGGCAACGGCGCTGCCATGCGAGTCAGCCCGGTGGGCTTTGCTTTTGATTCGGTTGAAACCGTCCTAAAAGAGGCCGCACGGACTGCCGAAATATCACACAATCACCCTGAAGGAGTTCGGGGAGCCCAGGCGACTGCACTGAGTGTTTACCTGGCCAGGGTCACACAAGACAAGCCGTCTATAAGAAGAG
>JASFSK010000245.1:0-6953 GCA_050114455.1 Desulfobacterales bacterium
TTATGCGGATGCAATACACTCCAGCGCTCCACCCACCAGGCAATGTTCATTGACTTGATCATACTTTGGTTCCTTGACCTAAACTGCTGGTTTCCAGGTTCTGGATTCACGCCCGCCCTGGCGCGACGTAATATGTCTTTAAAATTGCTTTCACATTTCCCATGCCTCATCTCACATCAGGCCCGGCAGCCATAGTACCAGAGCGGGAAAGGCCATAATCGCAATCATAGCCAAAGCGTCACAGGCCAGAAACGGCAGTGCCGCCCGGTAGATATCCGCCATGGTCGTCTCTTTGGGAGCGACGCTCTTCATTACGAACAAAACGAGCCCAAATGGCGGTGACGTCGTGGCCATCTCCATGTTCAACAACATAATGGTACCAAACCAGAGCGGAGAATATCCCAAGGCCTGAATGATGGGAAAATAAATCGGTATGGTAAGCATCATGATGCTCAAAGGCTCCATGAACGTCCCGAGGCAAAATAAAATAAATTGCATCACGATGATGACCATGATCGGTTGGATGGGTAGATGGGTGGCCATTTCGACCAGACCGGTCGACGCGCCGGTAAAGGCCAGGATCTGGGAGAAAGCAGTCGAACCGGCAAGGATCATGAACATCATCACCGTCACCCGCAGCGTCCCCTCGGTGGCTTTCCGTACTACCTCCCAGCGAAGTCGCCGATATGCGCCGGCCAATATAAAACAGCCAAGTGTTCCAGCGGCAGCCGATTCGGTAGGGGTGGCAATACCCAGAAAGATCAAACCGACCACCAAAAAAACGATCAGGCCCATCGGCAAAACGTAAATGAAGGTCAGCCACAGCCTGCGGAAAAATGCAACCGGCGGCGGGGTGTATTTCGGTGCCAGACGAGGCTGGATTTGACAACGAATAATGATATAGCCCGCGTACAAGAGCGCCATGATGCAGCCCGGGATCAGAATGGCGACCAGAAATCGGCCGATAGAGAATTCACCCAGGGCTGCCAGCAGCACTCCGAGGGCGGATGGCGGGATCATGATGGCCAGTCCCCCCGAGCCCAGTATGGGTCCGAGGCTCATGGCCTTTGAGTAACCTTTTTTTTCCATCTCGGGTACCAGTGTCGAGCCGAGCATGGCTGCTCCGGCCATGGCCGAACCGGTCAAGGTGGCGAAAAGGGTCCCTCCGCCGACGGCCAGCAGACTCAGCCGGCCCGGCACGCGGCCCAGCCATGCGTCCAGCACTTCCATCTGCCGGGTGGCAATGCCCGATCGAAACATGATTTCCCCCATCAGCACAAAGAGGGGCACCGGTAAAAGAGCGAAGCTGGTTACCGATTCATAGATCGAAAGAACCAACTGGGTTAACCCGGCGGCACCGTTCCAAAATATATAGACGCCGACAATGTTGATGGTCAAAAAGGCAAACGCCACCGGAAGGCCGACAGCCATCAGCCCCACCAGGGCCAAGAAAATAATCAACAGGATCCACCACCATTCCATTGCCTTTAGCACTCCCCTCTACCACCGGATAGATCATGGTTGAGCCCGAGGATCTGCTCTAGCATCAGAATCAGGAAACGAACCGACAGAAAGCATGATCCCAGCGGCACGGCGATCAATACAATCCCGGTCGGAAATTCCAGCACCGTCGGTTTGTAGATCCCTCTGGCCAGATGATCGATCGTTGCGATAATCCCAAAAACCGTCAGGATCGCACTGACCGCCAGTCCCATGGCTGCGCTGAAGACGGCGCATCGTTTTCGCCAGCGAGGGTTGAGGACATCGACCAGAATGTCGACCTGGACATGGCCTCCCTGACGCAGTAACCAGGCCGCACCCAGAAATGACACATAGAGCAATCCATATTCGGTCATTTCAACGACCCAGACGAGTGGCCGGTTCAAAAAGTAACGCATGACGATTTCCAGGCAGACAGAAAAAATGATCAAGCTGAGAATCACCATCGCAACGCCGGCCAGTATATTTTCGCCGGTTTCGACAGCCTGGTTGAATCGTTTGAGGTCCATTTTAATTGCCGGTCACCTTTTTCAGTTCATCTATCAAATCGGGCACCTTTTGGGCCAGGTTATCCCACTCGACCTGGTATGCCAGATCAATGTATTTTTTGTTTTCTGCCTCTGAAAACGTGATTCGATTGATTCCGATTTTATCCAGCTCAGCCCACTCTGTTTCCACGGCCTTGACAAAGTGGCTGTGCATGATTTTCTCAAACTTGGCGGTAACCGCAATGACCTGATCCTGGATGTCCTTTGGAAGGCCGTTCCATTTGTCAAGATTCATGACCGCAGTGATGTTATTTGATCCATAAAATGGCAAATCAATGACGTTTTGAACAACTTCGAGCCAGCCCCGCTGACGAGGTCCCATATTGGGCCAGCCAAATCCGCCGACCGTGCCGCGTTCAAGCGCAGTGTAGGTGTCGCCCGCCGGAATCGTCACCGGGACGATTCCCAGGGCTTTCATAAAACGGTCATAGAGCGCCGACGTGCGCATTTTAACCCCTTTAAGATCATTCAAGGTTTTAACTTCCATTTTGGGCCAGAGATAAAAAGGCGTCCACATCATACGGCCCAAATAACGGCAGTTAATTTTTTCATGGCGTGTTACCATAAAGTCGTAAAATCCACCCGGTTGACGCTCTTCTGCGGCAGAGTACCTGGATAGAATAAAGGCACCGCCTTCCGGCAACAAGTTCTGATAGTAAGCGGTCGGATTAAATGCGATGTCGAGAACACCCTTGCGGACGGCCTCAACCTGCTGCATTCCGGGCATCACCTCGGGGCCGCCGACATAGTTGATTTTCAGCTTACCGGCAAGCGCCTCGTTGATCATGTCCACCCAAACAATCGTCTGGGACATCAGGGGATGGTTCTTGGGGATGAAAGCCACAGCTTTGAGGGTAACTTCTGCACCAGAGGCCGGGCCAAATGCCGACAGGCCGATCACACCGGCCAAAAGAATTATAACGATCGCTTTTTTCATTACCATACCTCCTTTTTTTGAGTTCCATACGGCGGGGCACCAAGTGAAGTAGCGCTATCCAGTGTTTTAGATGGTTTTCAATGACTGCCTTCGCAGAGCCCGCCCCTGCGAAGGCAGGGGCATGACGAAGCTTGGGACATTTTATCACCTCCCTTCATTTTCCTCGTTGTGGCGGGCTCGTAAAGCGGTTGTCTGGTTGATATCAACGTTAAGGTCTTGATCCAAAACAACCTTGTAATTCCGCCGTGCTGATTCGACACTGGTCTTACCGTTGATGACATCCCATTGTACCCTTTCAGGATCCCTTTTTGTCGGGGGCCCATACCCACCACTTCCGGGAAGTTGAATACTCAAAACATCGCCTGCATTCAACTGATCGACACCCTTGGATTTACAATGTCTTTCCTGCGGTGTGCCCGGGTTCACTACCAATTTACCCTTGCTGCCACTCAATCCTCCGAAAAGGCCACGGGGTTCGAATTTCTGCCGGTCGGAATATCTTGCCCAGGTCACATCCGTCAGAAATCGGATATCCCGTCTGAGTGACAGTCCGCCTCTATGTCTACCCGGACCGCCGGAATCGGCAATGAATTGGTAGCGTTCGATCAAGACCGGATTTTCGAGCTCTGCGGCCTCCACCGGCGTGTTCATGAAGCGGCCGAGATGCAAATCCTGGCCGTCGGGTCCATCTTTGGATGGCCTGGCCCCGGCGCCGCCACCGAGTATTTCAATATAGCTGAAGCGTCTGCCGGTATTGGGATCGACACCCGAGAAGCTGTTGGTACAGGCTTGGCCGTGGCTGCCTGCGACCACCCTGTCGGGAACGATCTCGCTCATGGCTTTAAGGGTGGCTTCCGTAATCTTGGTCATGGTCTGACTTCTGGCCGTAACGCCCGCCGGCAGGTTTGGATCGGTAATCAGACCATTTTGTCGATGAACCACAATCGGTTTAAAGACACCCGAATTCAACGGCATTGACGGATCCACAATCCCAACCATAGTGTAGTAAACACCTCCCTGGGAACAGGCCCAGGGAGAGTTTACGTTACCCTTGGTTTGGGCGCTGCTGCCATCAAAGTCAACATCCATTTGATTGTCTTTGATATGGATATTGACCTGCACTTTTACCGGTTGATCGATGCAACCATCGTCATCGAGGTAGTCCACTCCGGTGTATTTGCCGTCCGGCAGGGATGCCAGAAACCGGCGAACTTTATTTTCACTGTAGGTCAGCAGCATTTGGCAACACTGATTGAAAACTGCCAGGCCGTATTTTTGGACTAACTTTTG
The DNA here is from genome assembly GCA_050114455.1 of Desulfobacterales bacterium. Taxonomy (GTDB): domain Bacteria; phylum Desulfobacterota; class Desulfobacteria; order Desulfobacterales; family JAFDCJ01; genus JAFDCJ01. The sequence continues at coordinate 4,276 of JASFSK010000245.1, forward strand.
GATGCGTTTGGCACCGACAATCACGGTGGCCGCCTGGGCCTTTAGATCTTCTATCGTTTTTTCGGGAATGCGGATATTGGCGGCGATGAAATCGAATATCTGGGAATCTTCCCGTCCCTTTCGGTAGAGCTTTACAATCGGAATCCGCAGACCTTCCTGATAAATTTCGGTCAACCCACCGGCGACCCCGCCGGGTACCGCACCGCCCATGTCCAGATGATGGGCAATATTGGCGACAAAGGCGACCAGGTGGTCATCGACAAATACAGGCGCGAAAAGCTGGACGTCCAACAGATGCTGCCCACCGGCGTATGGATCGTTGCTGATAATGACATCGCCCTCATAAAATCGATTTATCCGCCGCAGCATTTCCGCCGCCGTTGTCGGAAGACTGAACATCATCAGCGGGCAAAGGTGAGCCTGGGCAAGGATTCCCCCGTTGGCATCCAGAACACCGCAATTGATATCCATAATCTCTTTGACGATTGTGGTGCGACCCATTCGCATAAGATTGTAGCCCATATCATCTGCGACAGCCTCAAGGCCGTAGCGGATCACCTGCATCGTAACCGTATCGGCTTTATATGCCATAAGCCCTCTCTGCCTCGATGATGATGTTTTCAAATTCGTCGATGGCGCCGCTAAACCCCACCGGAATTAAGGTGGTGGAAATGGGCTCTTCTATGATGCAGGGGCCATTAAGCTCACTACCAACTGCTAAATTCTCGCGTTGATAAATCGGAATTTTTTGCCATCCGCCAGTTTCAAAATAAACGCTTCTCGTGTCATCTGCTTTTACAACAATGGGGCCAGCAGGCATTTTGATGCCGGGTAGCGTCAGGGTCGGATTTTTTCCAACAGCGCGAACCCTGAGATTGACGAATTCGACCACTTCATCGGGCTCCGAGTATGCGTAGACCTGCTGGTGGAGCTGGTTGAAATCTTGTACGATCTGTTTCAAGTCGGATTTTGTCATGGACGTCGCGGGACGAATGATAGTATTCAGTTCCCAGGACTGCCCCTCGTAGCGCAGATCTGCAGACCAGGAGATGACAATGTCTTTTTGAACAACGCCTTCGGAAATTAACTGCCCAATGCCGTCATGTTCCATTCCTTTATACAGCTTCACCAGGTTTATCGGGTCAATATCCGGCTCTTTTTTAGCATAGGTCCGCACAAGGTCATGCTGGATGTCGGCAACCACCAGGCCGACAGCCGAAAAGTTGCCGGACATGGGGGGGACGACAATTTTGTTGATGTTTAATTCACCAGCGATATCCACTGCATGAAGGGCGGCCGCCCCACCCATGGTCACCAGGGCAAAATCACGCAAATCATACCCCCTTTCCACCGAAATGCCGCTGATTCCCTTGGCCATGTTCGCATTGACGATGCGAATGATACCGGCAGCTGCTGCTTCTACCGAGATTTCCATTTTATCTGCAACCTTTTTTTTAATCGCCGTGAATGCACGATCTGGGTGCAGTTTGAGCTTACCACCCAAAAAATAATTCGGATTGAGGCGTCCAAGCACTAAATTGGCATCGGAAACCGTTGGCAGATCACCACCCCAGCCATAACAGGCCGGCCCGGGATTGGAACCCGAACTCTGAGGCCCCACATTCATAACGCCGCCATCATCCACCCAGGCAATGCTTCCGCCGCCGGCACCAATGGTTTTGAGATCCACCATTGGCAGCTTAATCGGGTAGTTGGTAACACCTCCCCAGGTGGTTGTCTTCGGCAGGTTCTCGTCTATGAGCGATATATCGAAGGTGGTGCCACCCATATCGGCGCCAACGGCCATCTTATCTCCGGTCATCCGGCTGACAAAGGCGGCGGCGATAGCGCCCGCCGCCGGACCTGAATTGATCAAGTGAGCCGCACGGTCACGGGCGGCGGCAGCCGACATGGTACCGCCATTACTCTGCATGATGTGCAGCCTGACTTCACCATATTTTTTTTCGAGGCGATCGATCAGATTATCCATGTACTGCCTGATAACTGGACCGAGATAAGCATTCATCACACAGGTACAGGTTCTTTCATATTCTCGAAATTCAGGGCAAATTTCTGAAGACAGAGAGACAGGCAGGTCAGGTACTTCCTCTCGGCAAATATCAGCGACTTTCAACTCATGGAGGGGATTCAGAAATGAAAACAACAGCGAAACGGCAATGGCGGCCACATGTTGTCGTTTTAAATAATCAATCGCTGTTCGGACAGAAGTTTCATCCAAGGGGACAAGGATCTGGCCGTCACGGTCGATTCTTTCGCTGATTCCCTTGCGCAGAAAACGCGGTACCAGGGGCGGTGGATTGTCCGCATTGAAATCAAAGGCGGCTTCCTTGGGCCTGGCGACACGCCTTATTTCCAGGACATCCTCAAACCCGGCGGTGGTTATCAGGCCGACACGGGCTCCTTTGCCTTCGACAATGGCATTGGTTCCGATGGTCGTGCCGTGAATTATGTGATCGATATCAACAATCGAGACTTCGGCAAGATTCAATACCTTGTCAAGCCCATCCAAAACCCCCTCTGTCAGATCATGGTGGGTCGTCGGGGTCTTGATACAGTCAAAGGTTGCAGTACCCTCATCGAGCAGCACAACGTCTGTGAAAGTCCCGCCAACGTCAATGCCTATCCTCATGGCTTCTCCCGATCATATGATTTCAATA
>JASFSK010000246.1:0-6947 GCA_050114455.1 Desulfobacterales bacterium
TGCTTCAAGGGAATGGCTTCTCCCGAAAAACTATCCCACCCTTTGCGTCTCCGGCATCCTATGAAACGCAAAGGTTCACGGGGAGATGGAAAATGGCAGCAATTGTCTTGGAAAGAGGCCATCGCAATTGTCAGTGAACAACTTCAAATGGTAAAAGATCGTCTGGGTGGCCGTGGCGTGGCGTTTTGTCAGGGTATGCCAAAGGGATTGGAGCACTTTGTCCTCATTCGCTTGGCCAATTTATTCGGTTCTCCCAATGTGGTTGTGGTGCAGGATGTGTGTCATGCGCCACGGGAGATCAGTGGACTTCATACCTGTGGATTTTACCCGGTAGCAGATTATCATCATCCTACGGAACTCGTCCTGCTTTGGGGCAGCAATCCCATCAGCACCAATGAAGAGGGCCAGATCTGCAGCTTGTTGCTAAATCAGATCAAAAAGGATACCCAACTGATAGTGGTCGATCCCAGACGAACAGAATTGGCGGCCAAAGCGAAATACTGGCTGCAGATCCGACCCGGAACAGACAGTGCTTTGGCTCTGGCCTTTCTTAACGTCATTATCACAGAAGGTCTATACGACGAAAATTTTGTAAAAGTATGGACCCACGGGTTTGATGACCTGTGCGCCCATGTGCGGTCCTTTACACCGGAAAAAATGTCACCTGTCGTTTGGGTTTCCCCCGAACTGATCAGGGAAAGTGCCAGGGCCTACGCACGGTCCCACCCTGCGGCTATTGCATGGGGCAATCCCATTGAGCAAAACAATCATGCTTTTGATTCCGCTCGGGCGCTGGTCTGTTTGATGGCGATCTGCGGAAATCTGGATATCCCGGGAGGCAATATTCAGGCAAATGAACCCAAGATTTTAAGTTTGGGCAAGTTTGTCCGTGCAGATAAGCTGCCGACCAAGCCCAAAGAAATGATTCATGCCCACCATCACACAATTCCCAAATTAATGACGGTCCCGCCGGCCTATTTCAGAAAGGCGGTGCTGGAAGACCAGCCGTATCCGGTCAGAGCCGCCTATGTCCAATGCGCCAATCCTTTACTCGCCTATGCCGACAGCCGACAAACCTATGACGCCCTAATGAAGCTAGATTTTCTGGCCGTATCCGATATTTTTATGACACCCACGGCGTCATTGGCAGATGTGGTATTGCCGGCGGCAACCCATTTTGAATTCAACGATATTGGACACTACGGATTGGGACACGGTTTTATTCTGGCGAGGCCCAAGGTGGTAAATCCGCCCGAAGATTGCTGGCCGGACGTTAAAATATTAAATGAATTGGGAAAAACACTCACTTCCGACAAATACTGGTATGAAGATTTTAATGAAATGTTGGATACCCTGCTTGCGCCCGCCGGATTGGATTTCAATCGATTTGCCCAAATCGGGTATCTTAAAGGTGATGATCGGTTTAATAAATATGAAGAAATCGGATTCAAAACACCCAGCGGCAAAGTGGAGCTGTCATTGAGTCAAGCCACAAAGTTGATGGTAGCGGCCCTGCCGAATTTTGATGGATATCCGGAAGCTGAAGATGAAGCCTATCCCCTGGTGCTTACCAGCGCCAAAAGTCGCTATCATTTGCATTCATCCTACCGCTGGGTTGAAAAACTCAGGGATCGTCATCCCCACCCTCGGACGCTGATTCATCCCAAGACGGCTGTCGACTTTGGCATCGGGGAAGGCGATGAGATCATTATTGAAACGGCCCAGGGTCGGATCACCCAGATCGCGCATCTGTCGGACCGCATCCACCCGAAAGTGATTTTCGCGGACTATGGCTGGTGGTTCCCGGAGGATAACATAGAGGCACTTTTCAGCTGGGATCGCTCTAACTTCAACATACTGACAACCACGCAACGGTTAGGCCGCCAGTTCGGTACCCCTAATTTAAAGGGAATCAATTGCCGAATCAGGTCTACAAAGTCAGGAGGGTTTTAGACCGTCGTTTTTCGATGGAAAACGATCCAGCTCCAAACTTCACCCAAGACGCCAACTTCATTGAATTTGTTGAATCATATGAATTTACGATAAGTTAAGTGTAGCTTTCGGTTGATAGACACTCGAACGTAATCCTTTATATACAGATTTGATTGACTACGCCCAAATGCCCTTATATGATTAAGCCTTAACCGTCGGGCCGAAATAAATTACACTTAGTAATCTTCAAGGCCTTATCTTGGGGTCATTGTAATCAGGAATCATCGCAGATGCGATTGCTGCTAAACATACTTCTTATCATCATCACCATCCTGGCTTGCTATTTAGACGATATTTATCTCACTTTCCGACCGCCCCTACCAGAAAAAGCGATGAATATAACTGTCCGGACCCGCAGGGCATTTACCTTTGACCAGCAAACGGCGCTGGACAGCAATCGTAGGAAAGCACTGGCCAAATATATGCCTGTCTACCGCTATACCCCGCCGGAAGTCGAAGTTTCCAAACAGAAATTCGAGGAATTTGTCCGGGCGATTTCCACCTTCAAGGAAAAAAGGCGAAAAGGGGTTGAGAATCTCCGAAAGCAATTGGAAAAACAATTAGACGTACAGCTATCTGTCGATAATATTATCCGTATTCTTCAATACCGAGATTTAAATAATTTGCTCGAAGGTATTCTTACGATTGAAGAATCCATCATGCAAAATTATATCCTGCGAGAGCCTCGGAATTTCATGGGGAAAAATTCCATTGAAATACAGATGCCGAATTCCATCGGCATTGTCACCCAACCCGTAGATAATCTCATAACTCTGGAAAAAGCCCGAATTTTGTTGGAAGAAAAAATAAGGCAGCTTTTCTGGCAGGTGGACAAACGGGTACTGGATCCGGTTGTCAGGGTTTCCCTTGCCACATTACAGCCCAATCTCAAATACGATCAAAAAGAAAACGAGCGTCGCTTAGATATAATAAACCGCAAATTTCCTTCCAGAATTGTGTCATATTCTCGAGGAGATGTACTGGTGCCGTTTCGCAAAATTTTAAGCGAAAAGGATGTTCAGCTGCTCAATGCCTACCAGAGGCATAATATTGCCGAACTTTATCGGGACTTTCCCTGGACCTTTTTTACCATTCTTTTTATGGTTGTGTTTTATAATTTATTTTTATCAAAAATCGTGGCTGATGGAACCAGAAATAAACCGCCGTATCGATTCTTATTAACCTTGCTGATTACAACTTTATTGATCCTCAGCGGTTATCTTTTTTTGCTCCCCTTTCCAATCTATGGCGTGCCCATTTGCCTTCTACCCCTACTGATCATTTTTTTAAACCACGGCAAAATTACCGCTACGGCCACTACCATGATTGGTGCGATGCTCTTAAGCCTGTTTGCCGGGCCGACCCTTGAAATCCTGCTTTTCTATACCTTCGGCGGTCTTGCCGCGGTGCTGTTTTCTTCGGACTTGCGAAAACGGCTGCAAATCCTGGTACCGTCTCTAATGGTGGGCTTTATCAATGCCCTTAGCATCCTTGTATTTACCATGGACTGGCAAGCTATTAGATCCCACCTTGTTTCACCACAATCCATAAAAATAGAAAAGCTGGTGCCCATCTTTGATGCGGCCTTGACCTCGGATATCGGTTGGGCGGTGATCGGGGGGGTGGCAGCCGGGCCATTGGCGCTTATTCTTTTACCGCTGCTGGAGCTTGGCTGGGATACTGCTTCGACCTTTAAGCTCAATCGGTATATGGATCTTAATCGACCCCTTATGAAGGAGCTTCTTTCTAAAGCGCCGGGGACCTACCAGCATTGTATGGCAGTTGCCTATTTAGCCCAGTCCGTTGGCGAGGCCATTGGCGCCGACACCCGAATACTAAGAATCGGGGCTTATTACCACGACGTCGGCAAAATGGTAAATCCTAAATTCTTTATCGAAAACCAGTTCAATGCCGAAAATCCTCATGATGTTCTGGAACCTCGTGAAAGTTCCAAACTTATCTTGAACCACGTCAGACGCGGCATGAAAATCGGTCAAGACGCTGGATTGCCGAAGGTGGTTGTAGATCTGATTTTGCAGCACCACGGAACCCAATTAATGGAATATTTTTATAATATTGCCGTCAAAACCTATCCCGACAGCACGATTCGAGAAGAGGATTTTCGCTATCCAGGTCCCAAACCGCAGAGTGTTGAAGCTGCACTGCTAATGATTTGCGATTCCGTCGAGGCGGCTTCACGGTCCTTAATCGACCCAAACCGCAAAGAATTTAAAAAAATGGTTCGTTTAATCCTGGTAAAACGTATCGTCGACGGTCAGTTTGCCGAATGTGATCTGTCTTCACGGGATCTTTCTAAAATTGTCGATGCCCTTGTCGATGCCCTTGAGGCCTCTTTTCATTCCCGTATTCAGTATCCCTGGCAGGAAAAAAGAAAACCGCCCCCAACAAGACCGGACTGGATGGTAGGAAAGGGCAAATTAGACAATCAAAAAGACAGCGCCTTTCGTCTGTAAAGCGGATTTTTAGGCTGTGATGCCTTTATATCCCAACAGTGTCCGTCTGAATTGTTCTCAATCCAACCACAAAAATGATTTGCGGCTGAATCTGTGCAGAACCGGTGTTCCCATGCCGTGACGAACGGCTTTCAATATATTTTCTTTATCCGTTGCCACGGTGCCGGCGAGCATTCGAACCGGCAGATGCTTGAAAGCTTGACCTACCATGGGTGTGCTCGGCCCGAGCATGACGGTTCTGACTTTTTCGTTGACATGCGCCAGGATTTCTTCGGTGGTCTGGTTTAAAATCGAAGTGGACGTCAACAACAATACATCCGCCCAATTCTCAAGTTTACGATAAAAATCAGTTCTTTGACCCAGCTGCCTGGATTCATCTAAAATCTCCAAGGGGATCCTATTTGTTTGAAAATTTTTCACGAGGGGACCAAAATAACCAACCATGGCCACATTAGGGTCCAGTTCGAGTCCAAGCATTTTATACATAACTTTATTATCTTTATCTTCGGGCAATGCTAGGGCGGTGTCATAATTGAGGGCATTGATCAGTGCCAGGGCCATGCTTCTTTCAACGGTGTTATCACTATTAATTTTTTCCAGCAGCAGGATTGCCGGTTTGGCTTCATAATCGATGGGTTCGTTTAACACCATACAGGATTTTTTGTCGCCAAAGTAGGTATACGACAGGCCGATACCGCCGTCTGATGTCGTTACGGCGGTGTATCCAAGACCGAGGCTCAATATCTCAATGGTCACCCGCTGCGCTTTTTCCTCAAACAGTTGATACAATCTTTGGTTTAGTGTCATCATTTCTGATACCCTTTCCTTTGGAGTCAGCCGAACCATGCCCCGAAATTTAAGTTTTCAGATCAGCTCCAGTCCGGTCAGCTCCAGTCCGGACCCAGCCGGCCATCGACACTTTTTCGATAGGGAACCCATGCCAGGCCGTAGATCTCCAAGGTAATATCCGTACTTTTGGCTTTTACACTTATTTCCTCCAATTCCTCGAACTGCGGGTCAAAGGAAAACTCTATTTTTTCAATATCCGTCTGCATACGGGTCTCCAGATCAGCAAGCTGTGCTTCTATTGCCGCCGATCTTTCTTGTGCTCTGGCGACATCCATCGTGTCCTTTCGTATCCGGCTGGCTGACCTCATGGCACTTCCCACCCTGGAAGCCGAACCGACACTCACGGTTTTGCGCCCTAAAAACGCACCAAGAATCGCGGTGCCAAACGATATTGCGGTTTGGATCTTTCTAGATTTTGCCTGCTCCGCTTCCCTGTCAATGGCTTGCTGAGACCTCATGAGACGGTCCCTAAGGGTAGTGAAGCGGGAACTGTACTTTCTGCGTAATTTTTCAATTTCAAGATCGCGTTTTTCGCGAACCGCCTGCCCCAGCCGTCCCCGAAATTCGCCTTCGCTTTCTCCCATCTGGCTGGTCATCTTAAAGCGTTTGGACCGGAATAGGGTCAGGGGACGGTTCTGGCGAACCCAGCGTAGTAGGTCCTTATGCCATTTTCGATACGTACTGGCTTTTTTGGCGACGGTGGGCAGTTCGGCATAGGTTGCGCCTGACAATGGTGCGGTGTCTATGGTAGTCGGGTCAAACTCCACGGCATTGTCCCAATCCAAGACCACCGGCCCATCTTCAAATGCCGATAAATAGGCCAGCGTCTCCGTTGTGTCCACCTTGTACCGTGCGTTCGAAAAATGAACATCCATACGCCCGATCACCGCCGGATAATACACAAGCCCCTGGCCGGCACCCGAGGCATTCAGAAAATAAGTATCTATTTCCGGTGGACCCTGCGGTGGTTCCGTGCGAGACTGAATGGGCTCAGCGGCCTTTGCGAGCGCCGTGGGTTCGATCAGGGGCACTCCTGCGGGGTCTGTCGAAACCTCAGGCTTCTTTTCGGCTGTCAACGTCTTAATTTGTTCACGGGTCATGGGTCCCCCCAGGTAAGACAATGCCCAGCGGGTTTGGAAGGTGACCGGCTGATTTTCGTGTACGTTGTGCAATAAAAACACACGTTCTCCCAGGCCCGCCAGTACTTCTTCCATACGGTTGCTGTCAAATCCACTACCAGCTGCCGCGCCTTCAAGGCCCGCCAGGACACGTTGCTTGTCGCGCTCGGTTTGCAGACGCCCTATGAACCAAGTTCCGGTATTCGACAGTCCTTTATAGTCCAGATCAACCGGATTTTGGGTGGAGAGTACCACTCCCAACCCAAATGCCCTGGCTTGCTTCAGCAAGGTCAAAAGGGGCGCTTTGGAGGGCGGATTCATGACTGGAGGTAGATAACCGAAAATTTCATCCATATACAGAATCGCCCGCAGGCTGGATGTACCGGGTTGAGTCCGCATCCATCCCAGAATTTCGTTTAGCAGCATGGAGACGAAAAACATACGTTCCGCATCCGTAAGATGACTAATGGTAAAGATGGATGCACGGGGCTTGCCCTGGGGAGTGTGCAGCAGG
>JASFSK010000247.1:0-6943 GCA_050114455.1 Desulfobacterales bacterium
CATCAGCAAAATTTCAGAGCAATTGTTGGGGATGGCCCGTCGCTGCGAACTTAATGTGCGCGATATTCAGACTGACGTCAACGCGATGAAAACTGATGATAAATACTTACGGATCCATGTTCACGCTACTGGTGAATTTTTAAAATTTCGTAAATTTCTGATGGATCTGGGAAAGATACCATCCCTCGAGCAAATTGAAGAGATTCACATGCGGGCGATTGAGGCTGGCCGGGAGTTCAGGGTCAAAGTCAGGTTGGCGCAACAATGAACAGATGTCAGAAGGCAGATAACAGATGTCAGAAGATTGAAACTGGGAGTGGGAAGGCGGAAAAAAGCATAGATCGTGGTGCATGGCATAAAGGCAGTTAGGAGAAAACGAGGATAGGAGACTGCGGAACGCTTCTATATGCCCAATTCCCCATACGCCATGCCCATTTTGTCTGTAACCCGAAATGCTCGAACCGCAACTCGAAACACGTAACTGGATTTATGTCACAAAGAGAAAAAATTCTGGTTGGTCTGATGATACTGGCAATCGGTTACGGTATCTTTATTTGGTTTTTGTCTCCGCCGCAACCGGCAGCAATCCTTAAAGACGACAATGAGCAAAAGTCACTCAATGCGTTTATTAGCAAAGTGGCTGAAAAAACGACCGGCGGTCTTTCAAAATTTCAAAAAAATGTACTGGAAAAGGCCGAAGCCCAGTGGAAGCGGGATCCATTCATTCAGATAAAGCCGCGACCTGCCGTCGAAGAAGAAGAGAACCAAGAACCCGTATTGACCACCAAGATGATCTATTCCGGGTTTTTGCAGATGGGTCAAAAAAGATTGGCGATAATCAATGGAATGGAATACGAGACCGGCGACAGATTGGAGCCGGGCGGGTTTCTTTTGAAGAGTATATCACCCACCCGGGTTGTTATCGCTCCTCGGGGTAAAAAAAGTAAATCAATTAGCCTTCCAATGGAAGATTCCGAATAGGACAGAAGGTAAATGGATAATAATCGGCGACTGATGAAATTCATCCTAATATATTCTTTTTTATTGATGGTTGCTTGGTTGGGAGGATGTTCCGACAAGAAAGATTTAAAAGATGTTCAGGATCCATTTTATGAGCAATGGCGGGTAAAGGCTGAAGAATCCAAAGGAAATTCGCCGGTTGAACCGCCACCAATTGATGAAGAACCATTTGAAATTGTTTCGCAGGACCCGGCGGCAGAGGAGACCCTCGAGGCCCCAAGGCCACTTCCCAACCGCAAAATTAGCATGAAAATGAATAATATTGATGTGGCCGTCTTGCTGCGAGCCTTGGCCAGAGCTGCGAATCAAAACATTATTCTCAACGAAAAGGTCACCGGGAAAATAAATATTAACATCCACGAGGCACCCTGGGACGAGGTGTTTCTGGGTATCCTTCAAACCCATGGATTGAGCTACGCCTGGCAGGGCAAGATCATCCGAATCATGACCACCGAAGACATGGATGCCGATCTTCTCGCCAAGGCCCGTAAACGAGAATTAAGGCTAGCCCAACCACCACTGACAAGAATTGTCGCCGTCAAATTCGCGGATGCCGAAAAGCTTAAATTGAATCTTGAACGATTTGTTTCGGCTGACAGAAGCGGAGAGCCAACCGGATCAATTCTGGTCGATGAGCACACGAATTCCTTGATTGTCCAGGCCGTTAAAAACGATATGGACAAAATACTGGCAGTGGTCAAAAAGCTTGACCGACCCACCCCCCAGATTCTGATCGAAGCCTATATTGTCGAGGCCAATAAGGATGTCGCCCGCGAGCTGGGAATACAGTGGGGTGGTGCTTATAAAGGCACAAGCGGCGATAAAAATGTCATTATTTCAGGTAATCAGAATAGTACCGCAACCGGTGATATCGGCGAGGCGGTCCCAGCTAACACGGGAGCCGTGGTTGATCTACCGGCTCTGGCCATCGGCAGTTTCAATCCCTCGACCCTCGGACTCATCTACACACGGGTGGGGGAATACCTTTTATCCGCTCAACTGTCTGCATTGCAAGATCAGGGAAAACTTCACATTCTATCCAGCCCGTCCATTACCACCCAGGACAATAGAATCGCATTTATCGAGAGCGGCGAGGATATTCCCTATCAAACGGTGGAAGACGGGGAGGTGAATGTTACGTATCGAGAAGCGGTGCTTAGGTTAGAGGTCACTCCCAACGTCATTGACGCTGACACCCTAAAACTGGATATAAAAGTAAAAAAAGAAGAGGCTGATTTTACTCGGACCGTGCTCGGCAATCCCACGATCATCACTAAAAAAGCCGAAACCAATGTCATTCAAAATGACGGGCAGACCATCGTTATCGGCGGTTTGAGCCAGGAAACGGAGAGACGCCTGCAAACAGGTACTCCTTTTCTGGAGGATATTCCCGGGCTGGGGTATCTGTTTAAGCGTAAAAGCAGTGCCGATGAGCTGGAAGAACTGCTCATTTTCATTACACCCCATATCCTAAAATCCAAAGCAACCAGGTAAATTTTAGGATCTGCCGTTGTTAAATTTTACGAATGGATTACTTCAGCATACTTAATTTTCACAAGGAACCGTTTTCAAATTCCCCGGATCCCGAATTTTTTTACCATTCGCGGCAGCATTTGGAATGCCTGCAAAAATTGGAGCTCTCGTTGCTGCTACGTCGAGGACTAAATGTCATTATCGGCGACGTCGGCACGGGCAAGACCACCCTTTGCCGGCAGCTTATCCGCCGGTTTGCCCCCAAAGAGGAAATGGAAACCTACCTTATCCTCGATCCGCTTTTCCTGTATCCTTCCGAATTTTTGTTTACAGTAGTCAAGTTGTTGACCGGCAAAAAACCGCCGGCGGGGAGCCCTGACTGGCAGATCAAGGAGTATATCAAGCAGCACCTATTTCGCAAGGGCGTCGATCAAGGCAAGACCATTGTTCTCATGATTGACGAAGGTCAGAAGATTCCGGCGTTTTGCCTGGAGATTTTGCGTGAATTTTTGAATTATGAAACCAATGAATACAAATTACTCCAAATCGTGATTTTTGCCCAAAGTGAGTTTGAAAAAACGGTCCGAAAGTATCCCAACTTCGGCGACCGTATCAGCCTTTACCACCTGCTAAAGCCATTGAGTCTGCCAGATACGCGGCGAATGATTAAATTTCGCCTGGCAAAATCCAGCAAATCCGAACAACAGTCCAATTTGTTTACTTCGCCGGCCATATGGGCCATTTTTCGTTTTACCGGTGGATACCCGAGGAAAATTATAAATTTATGTCACCATAGTATTTTGGCCATGATCATTCAGAACCGGTCCAAAAGCAATTACTTCCTGGTTCGAAAATGCGCCCGTAGAATGTTCAGAGGAAGGTCGGGCCGCCGGAGAATGCTGACTGCCGCTGCCGTAATGGGGGTTGCCGCCGCCATAATGTCGTTCGTCCTCATGCCTCTGGATCGCTTCAAACCTGGAGCATCCAGCGAACTCCAGGAAACCAAAACAGAGTATTTTCTAAGTCCCGATCTTGAAACAGAGGACCGAATTCCGAAAGCTGAGATCTTGAGTTTCGCTGACCGGCAGGTTCCAGATATGGATGATATACCAAACCGCATGGAACCAAACGACAGCCCAAAGACGTCTGAACAACCATCCGGGCTTCCGGCAATTGAAATTATCGAAGCTGAAAAAATCGAGCCGCAAAAAATCGAGATCGAAGAGACCCAGACGGGTGACATCGAGGCGGATGATTCGATTGTCGCCACGGTGGCGACACCAGTTGAAGAACCGCCCGATAAACCGTTTGTTCAGCCAACCTATCCAGCGACGTTAGGTCGCATCACCTTGAAGCGCAATGAGACCTTGTCGCGAATCATTCGAAAAGTTTACGGCGGATTTAACACCACTTATTTAAAATCGTTTATCAGCGCCAATCCGGATATCGATAATCCGGATCGGGTGGCGGTCGGACAGCTTATTTCGCTGCCGGCGATCCCTGTCAGTTTGCGCCCTGAGCGTACCTCAGCCTGGTGGGTCAAGGTCGACGAGACGGCTACATTAGATGCTGCCTTTGGAATCCTGAGAAATCAACCCGACGGCTTTCCCCCTGTAAAGCTGGTTCCCTATTGGACTCCTGCCGAGGGTTCCAAGTTTGCAATTGTTCTTGATAAAATATTTAAAGACGAGGCATCCGCTCGTGCCGGGCGGGAAAATCTTCCAGCGGCCATATCATCCGAGGCAGCGATTGTGTCCCGCTGGGAGAAAAAAACCATATTTTTTGCCAATCCATACGCAGTGAGTGAACCGTGATGCCTCCATCAGGATATCGTAAGGGGAAAAATTGAGAATCAATAAGAGATTAGGAGAAATTTTGGTGGAAGGCGGGTTGCTAACCCAAAAGCAGCTGGATGAAGCCTTGCCCTTTCAAAAAAAGAGCCATTTGAAACTTGGCCAGTTTCTGGTCCGTGAAGGAATTCTCAACGAAAGCCAGATCGTCGAAATCGTGTCAAGCCAGCTGCGTCTCGGTAAATACAGGCCGGAGAATTTCATCATAGACATGGACCTGGCGAACCTTATCCCGGCAGACATTGCCCACAAGTACCAGATTGCACCGCTTCGGAAAAATGGGCTTCTGCTGAGCATTGCGATGGTGGATACGCTGGACATCAATGCTCTGGACGCTATCGAGTTGTTGACCAATTGCGAAGTCGAAGCCATCATCTGTACCGAACAGCATCTAAATGGATTGCTCAGCAGTATTTATGGTAGCTATGCCGGAATCGGCGGTGTGCTCGAAGACATGGAAGACATGCAAATCGATAAATCAGCCGTCAAGACGACTCCGAGCACCGAAGATGTCGAAGTCAGTTCCCTGCAGGGTATGGCTGAAGAGGCACCGGTTGTGCGGTTGGTCAATTCAATTTTGTCCCAGGGTGTTCGGGAGGGTGCCAGTGATATCCACATCAGTCCTGAAAAATCATCGGTTCAGATCCGTTTTCGGGTAGACGGAAAACTCCACGAAGTACCGGCACCACCCAAATCAATGTTCTTGCCGATTATTTCGCGGCTAAAAATTCTTTCGAACATGGATATTGCCGTCTCCCGTATCCCCCAGGATGGTCGATTCACCGTAAAAATGAAAAATAAAGACATTAATATCCGGGTGTCCACGATTCCATCGATTTACGGTGAAAACATGGTCTTGCGCTTGCTCGATACCAGCAACAGCATATACTCGCTCGAAAGACTCGGCATGAACGATCGGGATCGTAAAAGACTTGAAAGCATGATTTCCAGGCCCCATGGCATGATTCTAAGCACGGGTCCCACCGGAAGCGGCAAAAGCACCAGTCTGTACTCGATATTACGAAAAATAAACCAACCGGACATCAACATCATCACCATTGAGGATCCGGTGGAATACCGTATTGAGAAAATTAGACAGGTTCAGCTCAACCGCAAGGCCGGTATGACCTTTGCCGGCGGGTTGCGGTCCATTTTGCGTCAGGATCCGGATGTTATCATGGTCGGGGAAATTCGCGACTCTGAAACCGCCAATATTGCCGTTCAGGCAGCTTTGACCGGGCATCGGGTGTTGAGCACCCTTCATACCAATGACTCACCGGGAGCGATTACCCGCTTTATCGACATGGGCGTTGAACCGTTTCTAGTGGCTTCGGTGATGATCGTATCATTTGCCCAGCGACTGGTCCGCAAGGTTTGTCCGAGCTGCAAAACCCCTTACCGACCCTCGCGGGAAGCCCTCAGATTTTGGAATCTGGATCAAGTCAAAAATGCCAATTTTCAGCGCGGCAGAGGCTGTTTTAATTGCATGCATTCGGGCTACAAGGGACGGACCGGAGTGTATGAGGTTCTGATCATCGATGACTTGGTCCAGAATTTAATTCTCAAAAGAAAGTCAGCCCACGAAATTGCCCGGATTGTAAAAGAAGCCGGTAAATTTACCACCCTGGTCGAAAACGCGGCCGAAAAGGTCGTTCAGGGAGTTACCTCGCTGGAAGAAGCCGCCTCGGCGGTGATGTTTTAGAAGGATGAAAATGGCAAAATTCAGCTACCGCGCCATCACGGATTCCGGCACGACCACCGCCGGCGAAATTGAAGCCGAGTCGCTAGAAAAAGCCGGCAGTTTATTGGCTGCCGAGGGATATATCCCGACCAAGTTGAGGGAAAAAAAAACGGCCATTTCGGATGCCCAGATTAGGGGCTTTCTAGATTTTTTTTCTCCAGTAAAAGCACCCGAGCTAATCCTTTTCACCAAGCAGTTTAACACCCTGATTCGCGCTGGGGTGCCGATGCTGACCTTGCTAAAGGTATTGCAGGAACAAACCGAGCACCATCGATTGCGCCGAATCCTCGAGACCATTCACCAGGACATCAAAGAGGGCGCCAGTCTGTATGAAGCCTTTAGCCGCCACCCAACAGTATTTTCACCCCTATACTGTGATATGCTCAGAGCGGGTGAGGCCAGCGGCTCCTTGAACGAGGTGCTCGATCGGCTGACCTATATCATCGAACATGAGCACAAGGTTAAGTCCGATATTAAGTCCGCCATGATGTATCCCGTCATTGTGGTTTGTTTCTTGATTATCGCTTTTATCGTATTGCTGACGGCAGTGATACCCCGGTTTGTCAGTATTTTTCAAAATTCCGGTTTAAAGCTCCCGCTGCCAACCCAAATTTGCATGCTCATGTATGGGTTTCTCAGCAATTACTGGTATATTGCAGTTCTGATCGTTGTACTTGGTGGCAGTGCACTGATTCTTTATCTCAGGACCGATCAGGGGAAATTCATTTTTTTTACGGCCGTGATGAAATTACCCCTTGTCGGTCCCTTGTTCAAGAAAAGCGCCATCTCAAGATTTGCCAGCATTTTTGCCATTCTGCAATCCAGCGGGGTTGATATTCTACAAACCATGGACATTCTG
>JASFSK010000248.1:0-6879 GCA_050114455.1 Desulfobacterales bacterium
TACAATGAGCTTTCCTACGGCACGCTATGGGAACCTCAATTTAAGCAGAAGGTTACCTGCCGGCCGCATTCAGTGTTTATCGGGGCAGGTCTCTACCTGGATGCCATCGGAAAAGTTCCCTCGGATCGGATGTTCGATACCTATAAAACAGAAGCAAAAATGCGTAAGGTTTATGACGAAATTTTCAAATTCCTGGTGGAGCGCAAAAAGAATATTAAGATGTTCTGGAATAACGCCCAGGATCACCAGTTAGCGTTCCTCCAGAATGGTTGTATCATCGGCCAAACCTGGGATGGCCCGATACTGACATTGAAAAAGGAAGGTAAGCCGGTATCATACATGGCGCCTAAGGAAGGTGCCATGACCTGGGTCGATTCCATTGGCATAGTGAAAAATGCCAAAAACATCGAGCAGGCGTATGCCTACATCAACTGGGCCTACACACCTGAGGCCGGCGCCATTATGGCAAAATCGACCGGCTACAATAGCGTCGTCAAAGGTGCTGCCGATCTTCTGGATGATGCCACTAAGAAAGGATTTGCCGAGGCGTATCCGGGAGATGCACTCGAAAATCTTTGGTGGTATGTCTCTGAGCCAGCTTGGTTTGTACCGGCACGAACGGAATACAGAGATAAGTTCCAGGCAGCCTAAATCTCAACTCCAAAAAACCGGCAGCTTAAAAACCCCTATGCCGGTGTTTCACCGGCTGGGGGATGGCAAGGAGGATGAATGGCTCAAGGTGTTGGTCAAGACATTGAGATTGTCAGTGTCAGCATGCGATATCCGGGGGCTGAGAAGTATTCGGTCAATGATGTGACGGTGCACATTGAGGCGGGGGAATTTTTTAGCTTTTTAGGGCCTTCAGGTTGCGGCAAAACCACGCTTTTACGTCTTGTGACGGGATTCCTCGAACCCACCAAGGGAAAGGTGCGAATCGGCGGTAAAAATATGCGCGGCATCGGTCCGAACAAACGCCCCACGGCCATGATTTTTCAGAACCTGGCATTATTTCCCTTGATGTCGGTGGCTGATAACATCGGCTTCGGCTTGGAAGTACGGGGTGTATCCCGCCCCGAGCGCAGGAAAAGGGCCACCGAATTGCTCGAACTGGTTGATTTGCCCGGGGTGGAGGATAAAAAAGTCAGTGACCTTTCCGGCGGCCAAATGCAGCGTGTGGCAATTGCCAGAGGGCTGGCCGTGCAGCCGGCAGTGCTGCTGCTGGATGAACCGTTGTCAGCCCTCGATCTCAAGCTAAGACAACACATGCGAACCGAGCTGCGAAAGATCCAGAAGCTTTCAGGCGTCACCTTTATTTACATTACCCACGATCAGGGCGAGGCCCTAACCATGTCCGACCGGATCGGTGTGATGTCCGCAGAAGGCAATCTGGAGCAGGTGGATAAGGCCGATGTGTTATACAACGAACCTCAGAGTGCATTTGTGGCCGATTTTGTCGGTGATAACAATGCGTTCAAGGCCACCGTAACTGAAGTGACAAACGGTTATGCCGTGGTTAAGACGCCATGCGGCCCCCTCAAGGGCAACAACTGCCGGAACCTGGACGTGGGGCAAGGGGCAATCGCGTTTGTCAGGCCCGAAGCCATTGCAATGGCGAGCGATGCAACCGTATCAGACAATAGGGTCGCCTGTACAGTTGAAAACCTGAGCTTTGAGGGTCCTTTTGTCACCGTTTATCTAAAAGCAGGCAAGGATCAAACCTTTGTCATGCGGCAGAACAACGATGGTTCAAGCCCGCTTTTACAAATAGGCGCTAACATCGAGGTATTCTTCAGCGCCGATAACACTCGGCTGTTATCCAATGGAGAGCTTTCTGATGGGTAGACTCTGGCAAGATGCCATGAGGCATTTCGGCAGCATCGGCATTATATTTATATTGGTCACAGTGGGAGGCTGGCTGATTTTCATGATTCTGGTTCCGCAACTGATCATGCTCGATTTTTCTTTTCGACCGTTGTTGCCGCTGAGAAAAATCGGCGGACCTGAAGATGTCTACACCTTGAAAAACTATATCGTTCTTTTTTCGACACCACTGCACAGAGCGATTTTCATGAAGACGATCTGGTCCAGTGTCATTGTTACCGCTGTGGCCCTGTCTATCTGCTACCCCATATCTTTTTACCTGGCAAAGGTGGCACGGGGTGCCCGTTTTAGCTGGATCCTTATGGGATTGATCGTTCCGTATTGGATCAATGAGCTCTTGCGGATTTTTGCCTGGCAATTGATCCTGGCGGATACGGGTATTTTGAATAAAATACTGCTGACAATCGGGATAATTGCAGAGCCGCTAAATTTTCGTGCCGGCAATGGAGCTGTCGTTATGGGGATGGCCTATGCGTACATTCTATTCATGGTCTTTCCGCTTTACAACGCCATGGAGAGTCTCGACCGCAACCAGATCGATGCAGCGCGGGATCTTGGATCTTCATGGTTGCGCATCCACCGGCGTGTTGTCATTCCACATGCCAAACCCGGCATTGCGGTGGGCTGTATTATGACCTTCATGCTGGCGGCTGGATCGATTGCCGCCCCTCAGCTTTTGGGAAGCCCGAGCAGTTTTTGGTTTACACAGATCATTTATACAAATTTTGAAACTGCCAACTGGAACCAG
Source organism: Desulfobacterales bacterium (assembly GCA_050114455.1). Taxonomy (GTDB): domain Bacteria; phylum Desulfobacterota; class Desulfobacteria; order Desulfobacterales; family JAFDCJ01; genus JAFDCJ01. Next base: position 2,630 of record JASFSK010000248.1, read on the forward strand.
GGTGCCGCCTACGCCATGGTGCTAGCGGTATTGTGTCTTGCTTTCGTATTCCTCATGTTAAAATTATTCAGAGTCGGGCTAAAAGAGCTTGCCAAATGACATCCAATAGAATTCTTCAATTAATCACCGCAAGTTACCTTCTCTTGTTTTTTGTTTACCTGTTCTTGCCACTGGTGTTTATGGGAATTGTGGCGTTTAACGCCAGTGAAATCCCCCAGGTGACTCCCTGGAAGGGATTTACGTTGAGGTGGTTTGGGGTATTGTTTGCAGACAGTCAAATGTGGAATGGTCTCATAAACAGTCTAATTGTTGCTGTTTTTGTGGTTATTATATCCGTGCCTATCGGACTGGGGGCCACGCTGCTGCTGACAAGACTGCAATTCAAAGCCCGAGAAGGACTATACGCCGTGCTCGTTTCTCCGATTCTCACGCCAGGTATTATACTCGGTATCTCCACCTTTTTATTCTGGGACAAAGCGTTTCAATTGGCGGGCGGTTTGTGGACTGCTATTATGGGACAGTCGACATTTATCAGCGGTTATTGCATGCTGTTGATCATGGCCAGAGCCCAACGATTTGACAAGACTCAGGAAGACGCCGCGTTTGACCTGGGGGCGACGCATCGGCAAGTTTTCTGGAAGATAACGCTGCCGTTTTTAAGACCGGCATTGCTCTCCGCCGCTGCCCTGGCATTCATGCAGTCCTTTGAAAACTACAACACCACCCTGTTTGCCATCGGTTTCGAGCAGACCTTGCCCATTTATATCGGTACCAAATTACGTCAATTCATCAGTCCTGCAATGAATTCTTTAGCGTGTATCTTTATTTTGCTGACCGTAACGGGCGCCACGACGTACGAAATTATACGCAGACGCGAACGTTCTGGAAAATAGCTGCCGGTATCCTAAAAAATTTCATAGCGGTGGACGGCATCGATGGCGGCGTTTACGTTTTCCGGGAGTCTTTAAGCACCTGTATTGCAGAGTAAAAATGCAAAGCGACCGACTTCTCCACCGACTTGAGCCTCTCGGTAGATTGGAGCTGCCTGAAGCGAAACCGCGATTATTTTGGGCTTACGACATTGAAGAAAGGGTGGAACTTACCCCACTGCCCCGACTTGTCTTCCACAATACTGGTATGGGTTATCATCACCGCTGTATCGTCCCACAACCGTTCGAAGCAGTGGACCATAACGCCGGCCGGTTCAAGTTTGAATCCGGAGGGTGCCTCCGCGCGCAAATCCAATGCAAGCTGCATCCCCACACCGGGACACACCGTTGCGACCGTGCCGCCGAATCCGCAGGTAATTGCCCGGTGGATATGTCCGCAGGTAATCCGTTGCACCTGGGGATGCCGGCAAATGACCTCTCGGAGTTGTTCTCTGCCGTGGAACACTTCGCGGTCCATGTGGCCGATACCGGATGCAAATGGCGGATGGTGCATGAATACCAGCGTCGGTATGTTCGCTCTTTTTGAAAGGGTATCATCGAGCCATTTTAGACGATTGGGTCCGATGCCACCACCGTGCAGACCGGGGGTAACGGTGTCAATCCCGATCAAACGCACCGGGTAGTCATCGATAGCAAAGCATAAATAATTGCCTTCCTTGCCAGAGACCCCTTCTAAGAGGTAACGGTGAAAGTTGAATGCCTCCAATAGATGTTTTTTTTGATCATGATTCCCGGGGATCAGGTAAAAGGGTGCCTTGAGGTCAAAGAGCAGTTTTCGGGCCAAATCGTAGCTTTGTCGGCTGCCGTCATCTGAAATATCTCCGGTGATCAAAACCACATCCGGATCTGAAACCATGTGGTTCAAGTGGTCGACGGTTCTTCTCAAGGCGTCTGCGGTATCCGCTACATCATAGGCAAATGCTTGATCGGATTTTAGATGTAAATCGGAAATTTGCGCGATCAGCATGGTCAATCCCTTAGCGTAAATATTGAATCGGTCTCCAGACGGATATCGACGATCTCTCCGGGGCGAAAAGACCGCTTTCCGGGAGCTTCTACATTCAGTCTCTCCGCTGTGCTGCCGTTGACGAGTAGCAGGGTGCGATCACCCATGAAGGTAGAAGTGACAACTTCCGCTTTTAGATGGCCTTTGCCCGTGTCTGTCACAACGGCATGTTCTGGTCTGAAGTAGATGTCCAAAGTTGACTCGCCGCCGAAATTCACCTGGGGGGCTTCCTCAAAGGCAATTCGTGAATCGAGTATTCGAAGACAGTTCTTTTCTGCTTTGCTTTCGATATGATTGAGAGTGCCGACAAACTCCGCCACGAACCGGTTGTTTGGCTTGAAGTAGATATCTCTCGGGGTGCCCACCTGGCAAATCCCCCCCTGCTTCATCACCACAATGCGGTCTCCCAATGCCATGGCCTCTGACTGATCATGGGTAACATAGACCGACGTGATGCCGATGGATCGCAATAGCAGATCGATGTCCACGCGCAGGGCATCCCGTAATTTTGCATCCAGCGCCGTCAACGGTTCATCCAGTAGCAGGATACGGGGCCGGACCGCAATAGCGCGTGCCAATGCCACCCGCTGTTTTTGCCCGCCGGAAAGCTGATGTATCTGCCGGTGCCCTAATTCATCGATCTTCATCATCGACAGCATTTCGATCACGCGCTTTTTTTGGGTGGTGGTGTCATCCCCTCTAATTTTCAGACCATAAGCGATGTTTTCGGAAACGGTCATATTCGGAAACAACGCATAATTCTGGAAGACCATCCCCACATTTCGTTTTTCGATCGGCACCTGAGTGACATCGTCATCGTTGAAATACACCCGGCCGCCTTCGTCCGGTTGTTCTAAACCCGCAATAATACGCAGGAGCGTTGTCTTTCCGCACCCGGATGGCCCTAATACGACAATGGTTTCACCGGCATGGATCGCCAGGTCGATCGGCTCTAGAGCGAGGGTGCCGTCTGAAAATGTCTTCGCGCAATTGGTAATTTCAAGGGAAGTCCCATCCTGTCCGATGGTCGTGGCGGTATCGGTGATCGGTCGCTCCAAAAGTGATATCGGCTGTTTAGAACCGGAGGATTTCATAAGTGATTGCACCTTTGGTCTTTTCTGATTGGTTGTTGGCAGCATCTGACGCTTGGGTGATGCCACGTGCTGGATGGCAATCAAGAGCGGGATAATCATAAAGAAAAATACAATGGTATAGGCTGAACCGATCTCAAGCCGCATGGAGGCATAGCTGTCGGCAAGTCCTACTGGCAGCGTTTTGGTCAACGGGGTATGGAGCATCCAGGTTAAATTGAACTCACCGATGGAAAGGGTAAACACCATCAGGGAGCCGGATAAGATACCTGGCATGGAATTGGGTACCGCGATATGAAAAAAACGGTTCCAAAATCCGGCACCCAGGCTGGCGGCACTTTCTTCAAGTTCTCCGAGATTGTAGGACGACATAACAGCAATCACGGATCGGATCATAAACGGAATGGTAAATATCACATGACCGACCAGGATAATTGTCCAGCTTCGACGAAAGGCTGTCCACTGGCCATACATGATCAAAATCGCCAGTGCCGTCGCCAACCCGGGTACAGCCAATGGCACCACCAGCAACTCTTCAATGATACGGGTCATCCGGTTTTGGGTTTTGACCATGACGTATGCAGCCGGTACCCCCAGCGTGAGTGCCAACGACAAGCAAACCATGCCGATGAATATACTTCTAAATATGGTATCACTGTATAAGGTCCACACTTCTACAAGCCATTTCAGGGTCACACCGCTGCCGAGCCCCCGAAGAAAGTTAACGGTAATTCCCGCCAGAATGGATTGACACACGGGGATTATTAAAAAAGCGCAGGTAATGATGGTGATGATCAACTGGATGTAGAAGCGTCCGGATCTTTTCTTCATAGACCTTGCTACCCTGATGCAGCCAGGGTCTGTCCGGCTGCGGATCTTGCCAGAGTGAGAATACCCCAGGTGATGATTCCGAGGAAAATCGAGAGCGCCGATGCCATGGCGATATTGGCCGACAAAGTAAATTCCGTGTAGATAACGATTGGGAGTACGTCGATATCCGTCGCCAGGGTAAATGCGGTCCCGAAAGCGCCCATGGAGGTTGCAAAACAAATGGCGCCGGAGGATACTAATCCGGGTTTCAGGGCGGGAATGAGCACATCTTTGGTCACTGCCCAAGGGGAAGCGCCCAATGAACGTGCGGCTTCCTCCAGGTTTGTGTCCACCTTTTCGGCCGCCGCCATCACCGTGGTGATCACCCGAGGA
>JASFSK010000249.1:0-6861 GCA_050114455.1 Desulfobacterales bacterium
AATTAGAAAATTCTAATATATAATACTGAGAGGGGCTGATGGAACGGATTGATCCACAAAAACTGGAAGAAAGCGCTGAAAAGGCTGCAAAGTTGCTCAAGAGTATGAGCCACCCCAGCCGACTAATGGTGCTGTGCCACTTAATGAATGGGGAGCGTCCGGTTAGCTCGCTTAATCAAGCGGTCCCCTTAAGTCAATCGGCACTGTCTCAGCATCTGGCAGCTTTACGTCAGGCGGGCCTCGTAGACACACGGCGCGAAAGGCAGGTGATCTATTATCGTCTCAAAAGCAATGCCGTATCAGGCGTAATCGAAGCCCTTTACCAAATATATTGCAACTTCAACGATAAGGAGGAAGTGTTATGAACGGACAATTGAACTGGTTCAAAGGAGGTCTTTTACTGGGAGCGGCCTTCTTTATCGCTGTCGCGCTTGTCAAACCCATCGGTGTATCTACCCAGTTTGTCATTGCTGACGGCATAGTATGGAATCTGTTTTCAGACGCTGTGATCCAGAAAGACCCTGAAAGCAAATCAGGCTATTCCAGCCCGAATTCATATCTGAATAAGAGTGGCGGTAAATACGCTAAAAATGTCGCCAATCCGATTAATTACAGCTTCATTTTTGTTATCGCCATGGTGGTGGGAGCGCTGTTATCCTCACGTTTAGGTGGTCCTAAACCAACGGTGCCTGACCGTAGGGCCCCTGAAGTCTGGCGGCAGCGCTTCGGTGAAAGTCCAACTTTACGTTATGTAACAGTTTTTTTTGCCGGGATACTTGTTCTTTTTGGAGCTCGCCTTGCTGGAGGTTGCACCAGCGGTCACATGATGAGCGGGATGATGCAGACATCCTTGAGTGGCTACCTATTTGCATTTGGTGCCTTTGCCATTGGTGTTCCAGCAGCCATTCTTGTTTACAAAAGAAATTAGGAGGTGCTTTATGACTATCTTTCTCGCGATCCTACTCGGAATATTTTTCGGTTTTGCACTGCAAAGGGTTGGAGCCACCAACCCCCAGAATATCATTAATATGATGCGGTTGAAGGACCTGCACCTTATGAAGGCTATATTCTTTGCGATCGGAATCAGCAGCATCCTTTTATTTTTCCTGATGGCCGTTGGCATCATCGACGTCGGGCACCTTTCGGTAAAAAGTAGCTACATCGGAGTTATCGTTGGCGGGGCGCTGCTTGGCCTGGGATTTGCCGTGGCTGGCTACTGCCCCGGCACTGGGTTAACTGCCTTGGCAGACGGACGTAAGGACGCGCTATTTTTTGTAGGCGGTGGCCTACTAGGAGCTCTGATTTACACCATGATCTACGGCAGTATCAAAGGTTCCTGGCTCTTTGACAAGATAGCTGGCGGTAAGGTGATGCTGGCTGCAGGCTCGGACAAATTCCAGGCCCTGCTGCCCATGATACCGAGTACTTTATTGGCCGCTACAATCGGAGTTATTTTCATGCTCATTGCTTGGAAACTACCAGACAAAGCCTGATTTCAATTGTTCACCTTAAGGCCCAGTACTATGCTGGGCCTTTTCTGCCTATGATGATTTATGAATTAGGAGCATCCCATGTGGAATTCACTGATTAAAATAAATAAGAACCTTGTCTATGCAATCCCTGCAATGATGATCGCCGTAAAATATTTAGGGGACGCCCATAAAATTATAATTTTTATGTTTTAGTTTTCTGGGATATGAAGAAAATATGCCACGCAAAGCACGCATCGATGCCCCCGGTGCTCTGCATCATATCATTGTTCGCGGAATCGAGCGCCGTCGTATTTTCTCAGATGATCAGGACCGGGATAATTTTATTGAACGGTTGGGTGATATTGTCACCGAGACGAAGACTTTTTGCTTTGCAGAGATTACAGGGCTTATGTAGAAAAGGGCATTGCCCAGGGCCGCAGACCGGAGTTGGCCGGAGGCGGTCTAATTCGCAGTGCCGGTGGTTGGACGGCGGTTAAAGCGATGCGCCGAGCCAACGATCATAATTTTATCATGTGAGCTTGACAGATTGCACATATATGTTAACATATAATTTATTAAAATTCTTAAACAGAAAGGCAGTGGCGTGATGGGACAAATTACAATCTATCTGGATTCTGAAACAGAAAAGAGATTGATCAATACGATAAAAAAAAGCGGCAAGTCAAAGAGTAAATGGGTTGCCGATTTAATCAGGGAAAAAACTGCCGGCAGTTGGCCTGAAAATATCATTAATTTGGCCGGCGCATGGTCCAATCTGCCTACAGCAGAAGAAATTAGAAAGAAGATGGGTCGTGATGTGAAAAGAGAGTCAATATGAAGTATATTTTAGACACCAATACCTTGATCTACTTTTTCAAGGGGCTGGGTGATGTCTCAAAAAAAATGCTGGCACAGCCGCCTAGTGAAATTGCCATTCCCACCGTCGTGCTGTTTGAACTCGAAGTTGGTATCGCCAAATCAACATCTCCGCGCAAAAGAAAGTCTCAACTTCAGGAATTCACAGCACTTGTTAACGTTCTACCTTTTGGTATAGCCGAATCAAAATCCGCTGCTCAAATCCGCGTAAAATTAGAAAAGCAGGGCCTTCCGATCGGACCCTATGACGTTTTAATTGCGGCAACCGCAATGGCCAATAACATGATCCTGGTTACTCACAACCAAAAGGAATTTGGACGAATTGAGAGCTTAAAAATTGAGGATTGGTTTTAAAGTTTTGTTGGCGATGATAAATTCTGGCAATATTTTATTTTTCAGGTTTTAAGACATCTTAGTTTCGCAAGGTCCTCCGCGTAACCGTAAAGATGAAGCCCCTTACTTTCCACCACCATTTCGCCATCTTTGACGCCAATCTGGCCGGCCATGTATTCTTTGAGGTTTTGAATCGCCGCCAGATTGGCCGGAAAACCGTTCCAAAGGTCCCAGGAACGAAAATACACAAAAAAGTGCAGAGTATCATTTTGAATGCGAGTGTCGATGGATCGCAAACAGGGTGGATCCAGCAAGGTTAAATCCGAGGGATGGGCCACCTGCAATACCAACTGGTTGTTGCGCTGGCCGAATTGCTGATACGTAGCAATGACCCATTCAATCTGGTTTAAATAGAGTTGGCCGTCTTCCTCGAAGACAATATTGCCGTCGACGTCTCGCTTGTCAACGATGTCTGAGTTATTCTGCTCCCACCAGGTCAGCTTGTCGCCAGTCAACGGCACTCTGGTCAAACGTTCGCCATAGGTATAAGATTCCCCCGGCTCCTTGCGGGCAGACATCAAATACTCGATGTAGGCCCTTTCATATCCGGGGCCGCCGTAAATATAGTCATGCTCCACAGGATTGGGAATGCCGCAAGTAGGCGGGATATCCGGTATCAGAGGGACCGTACCGGGATAATTTACATGGCCCATAAAATAATCGTATTCGAGACGGGTTTGTCCGGCATAGGAGCCGCGATCGATGGTGAATCGTTCGCCGTGATCCAGGATGTCATTGACAGCCTGAAACCACAGGTCCGGCAAATCCCTGGCTTTTATTTGGTGGATTTTCATTTTCTATTCTCATAATGGGGACACGGATGAACGCGGATTACCAGGATTTTAAAAGCTACAAAAAACCAAATACCTGATGATAAACTCTATGCGCTATGCCCTCTGCTCAATGCTTTTTTTGCCCGCAACGCGACTTAATGTCCAATGCACTCACTTCAAGGGCATTGCTCTGGATGAATTCCCGGCGGGGTTCGACCTCTTCTCCCATCAAAACAGTGAATATTTCATCGGTATCCACCATATCTTCAATTTTCACCTGGAGCAGGTTTCTTTTTTTCGGATTCATGGTGGTATTCCACAATTGATCGGGGTTCATTTCTCCCAGTCCTTTGTACCGCTGCACACTGATGCCTTTTTTGCCTTCCCTGAACAGCAGTTCCAGCAATTCTTTTTTATCCTGCGCCGAACCTGAGGGTTCATCTTTGTCTTTTTCAAATATGTTAAATGGCGGAAAATCATTTTCTTTGATATTTTTGCCGGCCAAAAGACATTTCTGATAATCGCTGGCGTAAACCAATCCCCTTCCTATTTTAACAGGACTAAAGGACTCTATCATCGTTCCGCTGATAATTTCTTGATCGCCCGTATCTTCATATCCAATAACCATCAATTCATAAATGCCGCGTTCCTCGTTCCAGTTCAGGTTATCGACTCTAAAATTTTTATGCATCAAGAGATTTCTCAAGGCAGACATCTTGCCCTGATCCTGCAGAAAAGTTTTGTCCCCAACATCCTGCTGAATTAAAAGCTCCACCAACCTGGGTGAAATACCACGCTTGATTAATTTCTCCCTTTGAGTGAAAAATTCCGATAAATTGCAAATAAAAAGGTAGAGCCGGTGGCCGGATAACTTATTATCATCCTTGCTGGTGGAGATTTCCTTTTGATCACATATTTTTTTTAAGATCCATTCGTTGTATTCGACTTCATCTTTTAAATATTTTTCGTTTTTTCCTTTGCCGACCTTAAACAATGGCGGTTGTGCAATGTACAGGTAGCCTTTTTTGACAATATCTTCCATCTGACGGTAAAAGAAAGTCAAAAGCAGGGTGCGGATATGAGATCCGTCAACATCGGCATCGGTCATAATAATAACTTTGTGATATCTGATCTTTTCGATGTCGTATTCTTCTTTTCCTACGCCAGTTCCAAGGGCTGTAATAATATTTTTAATTTCTTCACTGCGCAAAATTTTGTCAAAACGGGCTTTTTCAACATTTAAAATCTTACCCTTCAGCGGCAAAATGGCCTGAAATTTTCGATCGCGGCCCTGTTTGGCCGATCCGCCGGCGGAATCACCTTCGACAATGAATAATTCCCGCAAGGCCGGATCGGAAACCTGACACTCGGCCAGCTTGCCCGGAAGCGTTGCATCGATCAGGGCTCCTTTGCTTCTGGCAATATCCCGCGCTCTTTTGGCAGCATCCCGTGCCCGGGCGGCATCCACCCCTTTAGCTATAATTTTTCTGGCGACGGCAGGATTTTCTCCAAAAAACTGGCTTAACTTTTCATTCACCAAAGATTCAACCAATCCCTTGACTTCGCTGTTGCCGAGTTTGGTTTTGGTCTGTCCCTCGAATTGCGGTTGGGTCAATCTTACACTAATAATAGCGGTAAGCCCCTCACGTACATCATCACCGGTAATTTTCGCTTTTAAATTTTTGGGCAGATTGCCGTTGGTGGCGTATTGGTTGATCGTTCGGGTGATACCGGCCTTGAAACCGCTTAAATGAAATCCACCTTCTACCGTATTGATATTATTGGCAAAGGAAAACAATTTTTCAGTATAGGTATCGTTATATTGAATGGCGACTTCCAACTGCACATTGTTTTTAATACCTTCCATGAAAATGGGCTTGTGCAAAGGGGTGTGTCTTCTGTTGATATACTCGACAAATTGCTTGATGCCCCCTTTAAACAAAAATTCGTCTCTGGCATCCGAGCGCTCATCCTCGATGACGATTTTCACACCTTTATTCAAATAGGCCAATTCCCGCATTCGGCGTACCAGAATGTCATAGCTGAATTCTGTGGTGGTAAAAATTTGGGCATCCGGAATGAAATGCACTTTCGTTCCCTGCTTGCTGGTATTTCCGGTAACCTTTAGTTCGCAGGTTTTTATGCCCCTTTCGTAGGACTGAAAATGAATTTTGCCGCCAGAGTAGATTTCCACTTCCAACAGCTCGGAAAGTGCATTGACCACCGATACACCGACACCATGCAATCCACCTGATACCTTGTAAGAGTGATCATCAAATTTTCCTCCGGCATGAAGTTTGGTCATAACCACTTCAACTGCCGGTATTTTTTCTTTTTTGTGAATGCCGACCGGAATTCCGCGGCCATTATCCGACACGCTGACGCTGTTGTCCGTGTGAATGACTACCTGAATCCGGCTGCAATAGCCTGCCATGGCTTCATCAATGCTGTTGTCGACCACTTCATACACCAGGTGGTGAAGCCCGGCGATATCAACGTTACCAATATACATGGAAGGCCGTTTACGAACGGCTTCCAGACCTTCTAGAACTTTAATGTTGTCTTCGGTATAATTATTTGTATTGTTTTCTTCTTTCATATTCTCATCGGCATAATGACACTTAAAAATGTTTTATCGTTTTCACCCTCGATTTTACAGGGTTTTTCTTCATCCACAATATTTAATATGATGTTATCATCATCGATAACACTCAATGTATCGATAAAAAACTTGGGGTTGTACATCACTTCAACGTTATCCCCATCATAATCGATATCCATATCTTCCTTGGATTCTCCAATTTCAGGATTGGTGGAGTTTATTAGCAGTTTTTTCTTATTGAAATGAAAAATGACCCCTTTGTATTCCTCGGATGACAAAATGGACATGCGCTTTAGCATCATTAAAAATAACTGGCGGTCCATCTGGATATCCGTTCCATCGGTTTTGGTCACAATATCGCCATATTCAGGAAAATCCCCTTCAAGAAGCCGAATAATCAGGGTCTCTTTTTCTTTTTTCACAATGAAATTATTATCTTTAAACCCAATTTTAACCGATCCTTCGCTGTGAAGAAATTTAGCAACTTCTGTGAGACCTTTTTTGGGTATCAAAACATTGGGTCCGGGCGGCAACTCATATTCCTTGCTAAATACGCAATCCGCCTTTGAAAGCCGGCTGCCATCAGTAGAAACAAGTCTAAATATCTTTTGGTTTTCCTCTTGAATTCTTTCAGCAAATATACCGATAATATGGGCCCGGTTATCATCTGAAGACCCTGATATAATGGTAGTTTCTTCTATCATTTTGGCAAATGCAGCTGAATTTATTTCAAAAAATTCTACAT
>JASFSK010000250.1:0-6815 GCA_050114455.1 Desulfobacterales bacterium
CCAAAATATATAAAGTACTGGGAACTGATAACCAATCTATATCTAGGGGATGTATCCTTATTCAACTTTGACCGTAATCTGTTTGAGCGGCTTGGCTTCGGGTTTGGCGATCTCGATGTCTAAAACTCCACTGTAGGGATCTTCGAACATCCGGTTTATTCGATTTTGAAGCTCCTCAGCATTCCAAAATGGATCCAGCCCCAAGAGGGTCACACGCAATTTCCCGGTTGCTGCTGTTTGACAGCCTGAAACCTAAGCATGCCTCTCCCCTTGTCAAGATTGAGAGAGAGTCGCGGGTTGCGGTTAAAGGGCATAGAGCATGGGGCATGGCACATGGAGAAAGATGCCGCTCAATGGAAGATGCAAGTGGATCAAAGTCTCAACCTTCCAGCCTCCGGATTCCGAATTCTTATATCCACTGTTTTCTGTCAGTTACCTTTACGCTGTGCACTATGCCCTATGCGCTATGCCTTTTCCGACTTCTCTTTACAAACCATTGTTTTAGTGTTACGTTGCATTCACTCATTATGGAGGAGAAGAAAACATAATTCTAAGCATTAGGAGCCGGAAATGGAGTACATCAAAATTCGATTTTTAGATGATTTCGGTCAACTTGGTTCCAAATTCGAAAAAACCATCGAAGATATTTTTCGATCGGTGAGTCCGGGTTTCACACTGGCCGAGCGTACGTGGAAACCGCCGATGGATATGAATGAGACCCCTGATGAGATCGTCATCCTTGCTGAAATCCCGGGAGTAGACAAGGAGGATCTGGATGTCGAAATCAGCACCAAAGCGGTTAGGATACAAGGAAACCGTTTTGCCAGGCATTGCTCCGACAATGCGACCTATCGACTTGCCGAAATCCAATACGGTAAATTCGAGCGCATTCTTTTTTTGCCGGCGCCGATCGATCCTGAGGTCGTCTCGGCTGCTTACCAAAACGGCTTGCTGGAAATTCGATTGGCAAAGCAGCCCCCCGAGAGAACGCACAAGGTACCGATTCAAGACGGTTAAACCATCAATTTTAGATATTTCTATTCAAGCCGGTATTCCTCGTTTGAGTATACAGTTTCAAAACTTGGGCTCAAACCGGTGACGGCCTTAATACGGTTGGTGATTCTAAACTTCCTATCTTTGCCTGATAATGTTCAATTCATAAAAAAGACAGACAGATGGAGGAAATTATGGCTGATCAACGATCACCCATGGAAATGGATGCAGAAAAAATACCGGAGATTCTTCCGATTCTGCCCTTATATGATGCCGCACTTTTCCCCAAAATGGTATTGCCCCTGGTGGTCCTGCAGGGTGAATCCGTTCAGTTGGTTGATGAAGCCATGGCCAAAGATCGCATCATTGGCTTGATGGTGTCAAAAAAACCGGAAGATAAGGACACACCGGATCGGGAAGATTTAGCCAAAATGGGCACCAGTGCCATGATTCTCAAAATGGCAAAAACCCAGGATAATCGAACTCAGCTCCTGGTTCAGGGGCTGAACCGATTTAAAATTGTCACCTTCGAAGAAGGAAAATCCTACCTGCGTGCGCGTATTGAACTTGTCAAGGATATCGAGATAAAGGACAATGAAATCGAAGCGTTGATGTCCAACCTCGTGAACCAGTTCGAACGGATCGTGGAGCTCTCCCCAGGCCTGCCTCCCGAGATTGCTCAAATGGCCAAAACCATACAGGAAGCCGGAACCATGGCGGACATGATCGCTTCCACCATTAATTCAACTCCTACTGAAAAACAGAAAGTCCTCGAAACGATCGATGTAAAAGAACGATTGAAAGAAGTCACCCGCCTCGTAAACCACCAACTCGACATTCTCGAACTGGGCAGTAAGATACAGAATCAAGTCAAGGGGGATATGGATAAGAGTCAGCGCGAGTATTATTTACGGCAGCAGCTGAAAGCCATTAAAGAAGAACTGGGAGAAAAAGATGAGGCGGGCGTCGAGATTGATGAATACCGGGCTAAGATCGAGGAAAAAAACCTGCCCGAAGAAGCCCGCAAGGAAGCTGAGCGGGAACTGGATCGTTTATCCCGCATGCATCCTTCTTCGGCTGAATATACAGTGGCATCGACATATTTGGACTGGATCACCGCTTTGCCATGGCATGACCGTACTCCCGACAACCTCGATATCAAAAAGGCCAGAAAAATTTTGGACGATGATCACTTCGGACTGGAAAAACCCAAACGGCGCATTATCGAATATCTGGCCGTTCGGAAGCTGAAACCGGAGTCCAAAGGGCCGATCCTGTGTTTTGCCGGGCCTCCCGGCACCGGGAAAACATCTTTGGGCCAATCCATTGCGAGGGCTCTGGGGCGCAAGTTTCACCGTATTTCGCTGGGCGGTGTGCGTGATGAGGCTGAAATTAGAGGACACCGGCGTACTTATGTCGGTGCGCTTCCCGGCAGGATCGTACAAGGTCTGCGACGGGCGGAGTCAAACAATCCCGTGTTTATGCTGGATGAAATTGATAAGGTGGGCAGCGATTTCCGCGGGGATCCTTCCTCTGCATTGTTGGAAGTGCTCGACCCCGAACAGAATTTTTCTTTTTCCGACCATTATCTGGATGTTCCATTCGATCTTTCCAACGTTATGTTTATCACAACGGCGAATATCCTGGACACCATACCACCGGCATTGCGTGATAGAATGGAAGTGTTGATGCTTCACGGCTACACTCTGGATGAAAAAATCAAAATCGCCAACCGCTATCTTATCCCTCGTCAACGGGATGCTCACGGTCTAAATGCCAAGCAGATCAAATTTACAAATGGTGCCGTAAAACAAATTATTGCCGGCTACACGCGTGAGGCCGGACTTCGCAATCTGGAACGGGAGATAGCCAATGTCTGCCGCGGAGTGGCTGCCAAAATTGCCCAGGACGAGGTTGAATCGGTGGTGGTACATGTGGCCGACCTTCATGACTACCTCGGACCCGTCCGGCTAACCTCAGAAACCAAGGCCCGGATTTTGACACCGGGTGTGGCAACCGGCTTGGCATGGACACCGACAGGTGGGGAGCTTCTTTATATCGAGGCGACGGCGATGAAGGGCCGCAAAGGACTGACCCTGACCGGACAGCTTGGAGATGTCATGAAAGAATCGGCGACAGCTGCACTCAGCTTTGTACGTTCCAATGCATCCAAGCTTGGCATTGACGATGATTTTTTTAACAGTCACGACCTTCATATTCATGTGCCCGCCGGCGCTATCCCCAAAGACGGCCCATCTGCCGGAGTGACCATGCTGTCGGCTTTGACATCGCTGTTGACCGACACACGCATTCGCAAGGATCTGGCCATGACCGGTGAGATAACCTTAAGAGGACAAGTACTGCCGGTGGGTGGTATCAAGGAAAAAGTACTTGCAGCTCACCGTGCCGGAATCAAGACGGTTATTTTGCCGGCCTTGAACCGCAAAGATTTAGAGGATATCCCCAAAAAGGTCGAGAAGGATATCCGATTTCATTTTGCGGAAAAGATGCAGGATGTTTTAAAGCGCGCCCTGGAAAACAAAAAGCCGCGGGGGGCCAAGAAGAAAACGATCAAGAAAACAAAAAGTTCAGTGACCAGGACAACCAGAAATTAATTGAAAATTGTCGATTGAAGATGGAATGTTAGATATTCGGGAGAATGATCATATTATCAAACTTTTGTTTTGCTCGCCCACAAATAACAGATCAACTCGCTGGATACCTCTTATCGTCGTATTGATATTGATGATCTGCGGCTGTGCATCCAACGAACCTCCGCCGTCACGGCCGGTCGGCCATCCGAAGCCCTATAAAGTATTTGGCAAATGGTATCAGCCCTTGCCGGATTCTGAAGGATTTCGCCAACAAGGGATCGCTTCCTGGTATGGGAAAGATTTTCATGGCAAAAAAACCTCCAATGGCGAGATATATGATATGTATGCCATGACGGCAGCCCACAAGACTCTGCCGCTCGGCACCTACGTTCGGGTGCGTAATCTTGAAAACAATCGGGAACTGGAAGTACGGGTGAATGACCGGGGGCCGTTTGTGCGCGGGAGAATCATTGACCTTTCTTATGCCGCCGCCAACGAGCTGGGGCTTGTTGGACCCGGTACAGCCAAAGTTGAGATATTTGCCCTGGGAACGCCTTCGAGCACCGACAGCGGCGCCGATCGCACTTTTGTTCAGAATGATTATTTTTCCGGCAACTTCACATTTCAAGTGGGCGCCTTTGTAAATCGTGAAAATGCCGAAAGGCTCAAACGCAAGCTGGATGAACAATATAAAAATGCCCATATTACCGTTTATGACCGGGGAGATCAGGTTTTTTACAGGGTACGGGTTGGAACCTTCAGAACCCTTGAAGATGCCGTAGTGAATGAGACCGTACTTATCCAAAACGGATATCCGCACGCTTTTTTGGTCGCAGAATAAGAGATGGGTCAGAACATACTTACCAAAGTTGTCTTCTTAGACCGGGACGGTACGATTAACCACGACTCGCCGGACTACATTAAAGGACGGTCCGAATTTAGAATTATTTCCGGCAGCATCGAGGCGATCCGGTTGTTGACGTTGAACGGTTTTACATCCATTGTCATCACCAATCAATCGGCAGTTGCGCGCAAGTTCATCCTTCCCGCAGAGCTCGGCCGCATTCACGCTTTGATGAAATCCACAATTAAGTCAGGCGGAGGCAAAATAACAGATATCTTTGTTTGCCCCCATTTGCCGACTGACAACTGTGGATGTCGCAAACCGGCACCGGGCTTGATCGTTCAGGCCCAGGAGAAATACGACATCGATTTGGGAACGGCCGTTATGGTCGGTGACAGCGCCAAAGATATCGAATGTGCCCGAAATGCCGGGTGCGGCAAATCGGTGCTGGTTAAAACCGGCAAAGACAATCAAGCCGAACACATCTTGAAAACCAAGCGGATTACTCCTGATTACACAGCCAAAAATTTGTATGATGCCGCCGAATGGATTCTATCCTCTGAAAAATCTACCCCGACACCGCCGCGATCCGCTCCATGAAATGATTTCAATAGAAAAAAATACCTGTTCTTTGACTACTATCGAAGGTCACCTGGAGCATATCACATTTACTAATCCGGAGACCAACTACACTGTTGCACATCTGAAGACCACCAATCCGGTTGCCAGAATCGTCGTGGTCGGCTGTTTGGCGGGAGTAAATCTTGGTGAAATACTAAAAATTAAGGGCACTTGGCAGACCCATCCCAAATACGGCCAACAATTTAAAGTTTTCACTTATGAGGTAACGCTGCCCGGAACTGTGGATGATATTCAGTCCTATCTGGGATCCGGTCTTATCAAAGGAATCGGTGTCTCTTTGGCTGAAAGGCTGGTGGCGACTTTCGGATCCCGTACTTTGGAAATAATTGAAAATGCACCCGAACGTCTGATTGAAGTTCAGGGTATCGGTGATGCCAAGGCTGACCTGATTCAAAGCGCCTGGAAAGAACATCGCAACCTGAAAAAATTAATGAATTTTCTGCAGGAAATGGAGGTTCAGACGTCTCTCTGTGCAAAAATCTACCAGGAATATGGACCGGATGCCATAGACCTGATTCGTGAAGATCCTTATGCTCTGGCCGGGGATTTTGACGGGCCCGGGTTCGTCATTGCCGATGCAATTGCCGGTAAACTTGGCGTGGAACAGGACGATCCCCAGCGAGTGTGGGCCTGTATTCGCTATTTGATTGCGCAAAATGCCGCCGACGGCCATACCTTCGCAGAATCGGAG
Source organism: Desulfobacterales bacterium (assembly GCA_050114455.1). GTDB lineage: Bacteria > Desulfobacterota > Desulfobacteria > Desulfobacterales > JAFDCJ01 > JAFDCJ01. The sequence goes on from JASFSK010000250.1 coordinate 5,765, forward strand.
AATCTCATTTCACGATGTGAAAATACATTTCAAATCAGCCGGCCGGCAATTCAAAAGGCCATCGACGAGATGGCCGCTGCAAAGGTCATTGTTGAGGAGCCCTTTGAGAATGGTGCCTCCAATACCGCCTTATACACGCGGGAAATACACCATGCTGAAGTCGGACTGGCCCTCAGATTGAATGCACTGCTATCTGTGCCGCTTGAATCCGCTTCAATTGATGCGGCCCGGATCGCTCACGAGGTCCGCGAGAAACTTGCCATCAATCTTTCAGCTGAACAGCTTCAGGTGCTCAAAGACGTCCTCTCTCACCGTGTGGTGATCATTACGGGCGGTCCGGGAACCGGCAAAACAACCCTTTTGCGTTCAATCAGCACCATATTTGAAAACCAGGGCAAACACGTGCTCCTGGGTGCTCCCACCGGCCGAGCGGCCCGGCGAATGGCGGAGGTGACCAGACGAAGGGCCGGCACCATCCATCGTCTATTGGGATACAACACCATCGAAGGCGGCTTTTTACGTAACCGTGACAATCCGTTGGACGCGGATGCTGTCATTATCGACGAAGCTTCCATGGTCGATACTATGTTGATGTATTATCTTTTGGACGCCATCCCGGTGAGCTCTGTCCTTGTATTGGTGGGAGATATATCCCAGCTTCCATCCGTGGGCCCCGGCAATGTTTTGTCGGATATGATCGACTCGGATCGCATACCGGTGTTTTCTCTGACCAAAATTTACCGGCAGGTCATGGAGAGCACTATCGTGGTCAATGCTCATAAGGTACGTCAGGGTGAAGCGCCCGATTGTACGAATGTGAGAGGGCTCGACGGCCCGGGTGATTACTTTTTTATCGAGCAAAGCGATCCGCAACAGGTAGCTGACAGAATCTTGCGACTGTGCCGTGATGAGCTGCCGGGAAATTTTGATTTAAATCCTATTCATGACATTCAGGTTTTAACGCCGATGCACAAAGGAACAGTAGGTACCATCAACCTGAATCAAATGTTGCAAAAAGCCTTAAACCCGCAGCCTGACGTGATGGTCGGCA
>JASFSK010000251.1:0-6793 GCA_050114455.1 Desulfobacterales bacterium
CTGTTGGAACGCCGTGAAATAAGCGCTGATCTGGGGAATTGAATACCGGGCTGGAACCAGACCGTAGACGTAGATAAACTCTTCCATACCGGTCTGGTGGGTAAGTTGATAGAGAAAAATCAGAAGATTCAAAGCGATGATGGTGATGTTGACGACCGGGTAATTTTTAGTTGGTACGGTGTCGCGCAGGGGGATCATTGTACACGCTGTAAACTAATGAATCCTAAATTTTGAATCTGAACGTCTCAACAAAACACAATGAAGTGCCCCGCGGCAAGCCTCGGAGTATCAAGGTATGATAGATTCTATCCTAACGCAGCAAGCTGCGGGGAATTAAACCCAGCTGAATTCGCAGTCTCTACCCGACATTCATTCTAATCTGTGTAATCTGCGAAATCTGTGGATTAAATTGCCGATGCCAATGATCGCAAAATTAAATAACACGATGTAGCTCCGGCATCTTGATGTCCAACAGTTCTTTCTCCCAGACGGCTGGCACGTCCTATTTTAGCCACCATCTCCCGGGTGGATTCCATGCCCTGCTTCGCGGCCAGTTCGAAATCCGCCAGTGCCTCGGATAGTTCTTTGCCCTCATTTGCTGCGGCTTCAATCGCCCGCACTGCCGGCGAGAGGGTGTCGATCAGGGTTTTATCCCCGAGTTTGGCCTTGCCGATATCTAATATGCCGCGTTCTCCGGTTTGAAGCATTGCAACCAGGTCGCTCAAGTTTAGATCACTTTTCCCAGCGCTCTCCTGGGACAGCTTAAGGAAGAAGGTGCCGTACAATGCTCCCATGGCTCCACCGACAGAATTCAATACCACCATTCCCACATCCTTAAATAGCGCTCCGATGTCCTCGGCCGAGCCTTCGGCCAGCTTATTTTTCACCAATCGAAAACATTTGGCCATATTGACGCCGTGGTCTCCATCACCGATGGCGCCGTCCAACTCCGACAGGTATTCTTTCTCATTTTCAATGGTATCGCACATATTATTCAGCGCTTGCAACATTTGCGATGTTGTGATTGAATTTGTCATAATCGCATTCTCCTTTTATACTTTTTGGCGCCGAACGGATTTTACCTGACAACACATAGCAAGAAATATTAGGTTTCAGGTGTCAGGTTTCAGGATTTGTCGACTCTCCTTCCCGACACCCGAAACCTGACACAAAAATTTATTGACATTAACCAATCACCTTAAAACACGGCGTATCGGCTGGCGCAGCAATTAACTCTTTTAACTCACTATCCAGTTTCATCAACGTAACCGAAAAACCCGCCATTTCAAGACCGGTAAAAAACTCCCCGACATATGAATGCCCGATGCTGATATTTCTCTCACCCAGCATTTTTTTTACCTTGCGATAGCAGATGTAGAGTTCCAATTGCGGTGTACCGCCCAGGCCGTTGATCAGGACGGCGACCTCGTCTCCGGATTGATAGGGCAGATCTTCAATAATCTGAACAGTCATTTTTTCGGTGATGTCATCGGCTGCCATGATCTTTATTTTTTCGGTCCCCGCTTCACCGTGATGTCCGACGGCATATTCCATTTCATCATCAGCCAGGGTAAAGGTGGGTGTTCCTTTGGCCGGTACCGTGCAAGGGGATAGAGCGACTCCTAAAGTACGTGTATTGTTGTTGACTTTCTCCACGGCCGCTTTGCATTCCTGCAAACTGCCACCGGCTGCTGCTTTGGCTCCGGCCACCTTCCAGGCTAAAAAAGAACCGACGACACCGCGGCGTTTGTCAGCCTCTTCCCGCGGTCCGGAGCCAACATCGTCGGTGCCGATGACCTGCTCGACCTCGATACCTTCGGCCTTGGCCATATCGGCTGCCAGTTGAAAGTTCATGACATCGCCGGCATAATTGCCCAACAGAAACAACACCCCTTTGCCCGCATTGGCCGCTTTAGCGGCTTCAAAACAGGCCATGGGCGGTGGGGACGTAAATATTTCACCCACAGCCACCGCATCTAACATCCCTTGGCCAATGAACCCGATAAATGCTGGCTTATGACCCGAACCACCGCCGGTAATAACACCGACCTTGTTGGCTACGGGAGCATCCCTGCGAACCACCGTTCTGGCGGTATCTAATTTGCGAATATATTTTTTGTGGACATCCAGAAAGCCCTCCAGCATTTCATCCACCACATCATACGGATCGTTGATGAATTTTTTCATGGAACCCCCATTCTTATAAGGATTGAATATTTCATTTGTCATTTTTCATGCGCATCCGCATAATCATAGATTCTTTGAATTTTAGGCTGCGAGCGTCCACCGGGTTCATACTCAGCCTTTACCCAGATGCTCACCAAACTCTTGGCCAATTCGACACCGGTGACCTGCTCGCCCAGAGTCATAATATTGGCGTTATTGCTTTTTATGGACCGTTCGGTGGAATAGGCATCGGCACAGAGTGCGGCATAGGCGCCGGGCACCTTGTTGGCTGCAATACACATCCCGATCCCGGTTCCGCACATCAATACCCCACGATCATGTTTGCCGGATGCAACGGCTTCGGCCACATCTATGGCCACATTGGCGTAAATTGGATCATCACTGCCGTAATCTTCACATTCATATCCCAGCTCGGCCAGATGTTTGATGATGGCCTCTTTAAGTCCTGCCGCATTGGGATCACACCCGATCGCTATTTTTTTCATATCTTCGTCTCCATTTGTTTTATGTTTTGAATTCAACTCGGTGCATTCGCCGCGGTATTGCCGATATAATTTCCGGTTTGCCGGTTGAGCCGGTTTGCGCGTTTGAATAGTTTCAACGAACTAAACGGAATAACAGGTGTACGGGTTAGACGGCTTGCCCGTGTTTAGCCGAATAGCATGCTCTTGACAAATTGGACCGATCCGGTCATTACCTCTCGTATGTCGGCCAGATCAACCGGTTGCGATGCTCGGCGGGGCGAAGCATCCGGCGCTCGTCTGATTCTCAATGGGATTTCAAGCGATATCGGCACCGGCTCGGGCAAGGCGGCCAGTTCATTTAATATCTTCTGGTAATCAATGGTCCCCTCACCGATTTGTGTAAAATACCACCCGGAGTCATCTGACGCAACATCTTTTATGTGATAGTGCACGGCGCAATCGCGTACAAATTTGTAATCCTCATGGGGCTGCAGCTTTCCGAAACAATGGGATAACAGGTTGCCGAAGTCGTAATTGACTTTCACGGTTTCCCAGTTGATTTCGCGAATCAGATTGGCGGCCGGCTCCCCGGAGTCCATCACATTGGGCTGGCCGTCTCCCGGATTTTCGAGAACGATAGTCATCGCCAACTCCTCAGCGGTTTTGGCCAATTTCTTAATATTGTGCATAAATCGCGTTTTGTTCGACAATGGGGCAGCGTTGGAGACAATATATTTCGAGCCGAGGTTTTTGGCGAATTCCATGCGATGGGTAAAGACTTCATCAATTCCGTCGCGGGACAGGTCTAGATGGGATGAAAAAGATAAGCACTTTAGCTGATGATCATTCAAGAGGGCTTTGATTTCGGCGGCGTTGTCATCGTTAAAATAATCTTCGGTAAAGGGATCTGTGTAACCCTCAATAAATGCAACTTCAACCCAACCAACACCAAGCTGTGAGATTTCATGAAAAGCAGTTGCCAGATCATAGCCGTCATAGGCTGCCGTACTGATTAAGATTGGATTATTCATAATTTTACTTAAGAGAAAAAATATTCTGTTCAATAAATTTCCATGTTCTCAAATAATCATCACCGGAAATCAGTCGCTCAAATTCATCGTTATCGATTTGCTCCAAAAGCCGCCAAATCTTGTTGGAGAGCCTGCTGTTGGCCTCGAAGGTTCCGATGATATCCCAACGTGTGGGTGAGGTGTCCGACGTCATGTAATCCCGATAGTCGTACTTTTTTAGGTAATATAGAAATTCGACATAGTCCAAGAAATGTTTGGTTCCGCAGAAGTAATCCCAATCCCATTTGCCGTCGTTGTCGTTGATGTGGATATAAGCCTTGTAGGGGCTTTCGGACAACAGTACAAAGGCTTCGGCCGGGTTCTCGTTGCCGTACATCGAATGTCCGAAGTCAAGGGTGACCCCCATATCCTTATTTTGGATGTCGTTGAGCAGACACAGGGCTTTGGCTGCGGTATCGACAAAACACCTTCCCCGGGTTTCACTGGGTTTGTATTCGACAAACAGCGGAATTTCCGGCCGATGGGCTCCGGCCTCTCCAAAGGTGTCGACCAGATATTTCCATGTGCAGGCATAATCATATTGAAAGGAAAACTCATAACCATCGCCGAGCGGGCAGCAAGTCACCTTGTCAGCGCCAACCTTGGCCGCAAAGTCTTTGGCTCCTTTGATAAACCCAACCGCTTTTTGGCGGATCTCTGAATCGTGAGACGTTAATCCGCCGTTTCGAAACTCCGGCTCGGCTTTTACGTTAACGTTAACGGCGGCAATATTTAGGCCGTGTTTTTTTAAAAGTTCTTTGGTCGTTTCGGGATCGCTGACTTCATAAGGATACACAACTTCAACACCGTCATATCCTTCAATTTCGGTCATCAGTTTAAACTTTTGATCTAAATCCAGCGGCTGATTATATTCATGAAAACGGTCTTTGGTCTTTGATAAAAAGCCGGTAATAATTGCCATGTTTAACATATTATCCTCCTGTCTACCGGGAAAGCGCTACTGTCCCCAATCTTTATTAAAGCGAATTAGTCATCGTCTAAAACATCGAATTTGCCGTTCTTGCGCGGCCAAATCTTGGCAAGCAGTCTATCCTTAAAGCCTCTGAATACGGGGAATTGACTGAGTACGGTCCAAACGATTACCAGAAAGAGCAGCAATGCTACCGGGCGGGTGAAAATCGGCATGAAGCTTCCCTGGGAAACCATCAGCGCCCGTCGCAAATTTTCGTCGGCCATGGGGCCAAGAATAACCCCGATTACCAAAGGGGCGATGGGATATCCCATCTCGATTAAAAAATAGCTGACAATACCCACGGGCAGCATCAGGTATAGGTTGAAGATATTCATTCCCAGGGCATAGGATCCAATGATGCACAGTACACCAATGATCGGCATAAAAATCTGGGTGGGAATACGAAGGACTTTGACGACCTGCTTGGCCAACAGCATGCCGACCACCCACATCGCCATCGACGCCAACAACAGAATTGCCGCAACTTCAATGATAAAGTTGGGATGTTCGAAAGTGATCATGGGGCCAGGAGTTACGCCGTGCAGCATGAGGGCACCCAGCAACATGGCCGCCGGTGGGCTGCCGGGAATGCCAAGATTCAGTAAAGGAATCATGGCCCCGCCCACACAGGCATTGTTTGCCACTTCGGTGGAAAGTACAGCGGTGATTTCGCCTTTTCCGAAAGTTTCGGGATGTTTGGAAGTATTTTTGGCAGCACCGTATGAAACCCAGGCCGCAATATCTTCACCGATCCCTGGGACCGAACCAATCCCCACCCCGATAAGGGCGGAGCGAACGATCCTGGGGATATTGCGGACAATAGTGCCGAACTCGGGAATAATGCGCTGAAACTTCTGGGTTTCACCGATCTGAAATCGATCCTTGAGAACCTGTATGATCTGCGGTATGCCAAAGGCACCGATCAGAACAGGAACCACCTCAACGCCGCTGTCCAGTTCGGGTATGCCAAAAGTAAACCGGGGGTAAAACTGCAGCATATCGCGGCCAACGCATGCCAGAAACAGACCGAGAAAACCGGCGATCCAGCCTTTGATGACCAGATCCGGACTCGTCAGCGTACCACTGATCAGAATTCCAAAAAATGCCAATAGAAAGAACTCAAAGGATGTAAACTGCAAGGCGAAAAACGATATCAACGGCGAAATACTCACCAGAAACAGCATGCTGATAATCGTCCCAATGGCAGATGAGGTCGTCGTCAGGCCAATGGCGCGGCCGCCCTCGCCTTTGCAGGCCAGTGGGTATCCATCCAATGCCGTGGCGGCCGAAGCTGCCGTGCCGGGAATATTAATCAGAATCGATGCGTAAGACCCTCCGTAAGTCCCGCCCACATAAATGGCCAGCAGGCAAAGCATGGCAGTCGCGGTGTCCATGCCATATGTCATAGCGGTTAGCAGTGCCACGCCGAGTGTGGATGTCAGTCCCGGCATGGCACCGAACATTATTCCTAATATTACGGATCCGAAAAGAATCGCGATGTGTACCGGGTCTGAAGCCAGATGTAATACCGTCTGGAAGTAAAACCAGATGCGTTCAAGTATTACCATTGAGTTATTTTCCCTTCAATCAGATAAACCCAAAGCGATAAAAATTTTTACCGATGGAGTTAGAAAAACTCAAGGTACCAGAAATAGTCCAAAACCGCCACGATCAAACCTTCAGCCGGCATCGGTACCAAGAGAAAGTATTTAAAGATTGTGCCCACGATCAGGGGCGAAGCGAAAGACACAATCATTGCTGTCCGGAATTTTTTGCGTAGTATAGAATTATGGCGAACCAACATCCAGGAATACCCACAGTATGCGACAATGAAACAAACCGCCAGAAAATCGGCTGGAAATGGCAGTATCCGACCCAGTAGTTTGTTGAAACCAAAAAAGAAGTAGATGAGAAGTACTAAAACTCCCGCCAGATAGAAGAAAAAAAATTTTTTAAGCAGGTCGGCATCGTCGAAGTAAAAGGAGGTGATAAACACCGACAGGAAAAGGACGGCGCTTAGGAAAAAATCTATGCGGGGAATATTCAGGTAAACAAACGATAAAAATAAAACAACAATTGAATAAAACCGTAGGTTGGTG
>JASFSK010000252.1:0-6811 GCA_050114455.1 Desulfobacterales bacterium
AACATCAATGCCCGCAGCAAACGCTCGCTGGTGGACAAGATAGTGAAGCCGCTGGAAACCTACCTGTCGACATTCAATGAGAGCAGCTTAGATTTGGTGGTGCTATTGGAATTGATTGATAGAATTCAAGCGGTTACATCTTCAGGCCGTCAGGGCATCGCATGCCTTGTTCCGGATAAATGGACCCAAAAAGGAAACAATATTCAGATTTGTCCGAATCTCGAGGCCATCGCGGTGCAGCTGGAAACCCTGGTCGAGGGCCTTGTTCCGCTGATAAATTATTTGGCGATCGATGCCATCAAACAGCTTCAAACCGACGCCGTTCGGGTAAAACAAGAAAACGGTTGGATCAGCTACGACGATATGCTCAGCCAGGTGGCATCCGCCTTGAACAGGGACTCTCGATCCGGGTTGATTCAAACCCTGCGCCATAAGTACAAGATTGCTTTTGTGGATGAATTTCAGGATACGGACCCGGTCCAATGGCGGATATTCAAGCGGCTATTTTTGGATAAGTACTCAGATGCGTCAGATAATTTGCTGTTTCTAATCGGTGACCCAAAGCAGGCCATCTACTCGTTTCGCGGTGCGGATGTCTATGCCTATTTAGAAGCCCGCAATGAAATGGAGGGTTTGGCCAAGATCGACAGGGCCAATCTGTATTCCCTTGCAACCAACTGGCGCTCAAAACCGGATCTTGTTTCGGTGTTCAATGACCTGTTTTGCCGAACCGAGTGGTTCCCGGCCCATGACCGGACGGGACCGCTTGAGATCGGCTATCAGGATGCCGGATCGCCACCTGAAAAGGATTTGCCGGCCATTCTGGTTGCCGATGATTCCCGGCGCCCGGTGTTCAATGTGGTGGACCTAAGCGCAGCGACATCACCCAGACAAGCCAAACCGGCCCTGGCCCGCTATATTGCCCGCGAAGTCCGCTATCTGATCGATCGCGGCAACATCGAGATTCAAAGCAAAGACGAACCGCCGCGACCCCTTGATTTTGGTGATATCTGCCTGCTCGTTCGCGGAAAAGCCGAGGCTTCTCTTTTAGAGCCGGAACTGGCGAATCATGCAATTCCCTACGCATTTTACAAAAAGCCAGGGCTCTTTCTTTCCGAAGAAGCCCTTTATCTGAGCTTGATGTTTCACGCTGTTTCTGATCCCGGGAATACCCCGGATGTAAAAAAAGCACTTTTAACACCGTTTTTCACCTACCAGCCCAACGATTTGACAACCTATGAAACCATACCGATGTCTCATCCGCTCAAACAATTGCTGTTTGACTGGAATGATCTTGCGCGCAGTCGCAAATGGGGTATGCTGTTTCAGTCGCTGATGGAAGATTCGGGATTCCTGTTTCGAGAAGCCCAATCCCGGGACTGGGACCGGAAACACACCAATTACCGTCAGATCTTCGAGCACCTGGAGGGGGCTGCCTACCGTAAGAATCTGGACTTCCGAGGCCTTTCCGCCCTACTGGACAGTTATCGGAAACAAACCATCGGGGTCGGAGATGATGCCGATATCCATCAGATCGAGACTGAGGAGAAAAAGGTGCAAATCATGACCATGCACGTCAGCAAGGGCCTCCAGTTCCCGGTCGTGTTCGTAGCCGGTGGGCTGACCCAGCCTTTTGCCGACGACTACCACGTTTATCACGACTACGATCCGGCCAAGCCGGATGCCGGCGTCCGCAAGGTCATCGACATATCCAGGACCTACAACCGGGAACAACATGACCGTGAAAAATATGACGAGGACAAGCGGCTTTATTATGTTGCCCTGACCCGGGCCCAGTTTAAGCTGTATGTGCCTTTCTTTCCCACCGAAAAAAAATACGCCTGGCTGGGGCCGGTGTGTCGATTCCTTTCTGATGCCATCGCTGCCGCTTTGCCCCGGGACGCTGTCCATCCGGTAGCGGGTTGGCTGGATGCAGAGAAGGGTGCGGTTCCCGTTGCGTACCATGGAGAAGAAAAGGGGTGGGAAGCCGTTTCTGAAAGGCCGGTCACTGCTCACCCTCCTCTGTTGCCGGCCAACCGTAATTATCAATCGAGAATGATCGTGCTCGAATCTTTCTCAAGCCTCCAGGGAAGGCTTCAACCTGGTCGAGAGCCGGCTATGGCGGAGACAGGGTTTCAGGTGACCCGGGAAAAAGACAAGGAAGACGACGAGCCACCCGCCGGATTTGATTCGGAGGCCATCCGGTCGTTGCGATCCGATGATGAAATTGCCGGCGGAGCCGATATCGGATCCATGTTCCATGATATCCTGGAGCACATCGACTTTCAAGCAGTTACCCCTAATCCCGACGATCTTCTCAATAATACAGAGACCGAAAATATCATCACAAAGACAATGGAGGCCTACCGGGTTGAGGGTCGCTGGCGGCAACAGATTTGCCGCATCATCGCCAACACCCTGACAACGCCGGTCTATGCAGCCGAAGCCTCTTTTTCCCTAAAGGAGCTCAACAAAGAAGATCGGATTCACGAGGTGGAGTTTAATTTCCCGTTTGATCTCCCGGTTGACAAACCATTGAAAATCCCCGACTGTGACATTGTAAAAGCACGTCGTTGCTTTATTCGGGGCTATGTGGATCTCATCTTCCGGTATAAAGAAACATTTTTCATTGCCGATTGGAAATCAAATCGGCTCGATGACGGGTATGGACGCAAGGCCCTGGATGCCTGTATGAATGCTGTTGGATACCACCTGCAATACAAGCTATACACGGTTGCCCTGCTGCGCTGGTTGAAGCAGGTGTTTGGGAATCGGTTCAATCCGGACACTCAATTTGGCGGTGTATTTTATTTTTTTCTGCGCGGCATGGGAACGGGTGATGGAAACGGCGTCTTTTATGTTGCGCCTACTGAGGTGGGCGCCCTGGAAGATCTTGAGTCTGAGCTTGCTGCCCGGATAAGCCGAAATTGACTTTGAACAGAAGAATCCTTTCACCACGAAATACACTAAGAAAATCAATTTTATCCTGCAAATATTTCGTGTATTTCGCGGATAAATAAAATGCTGAAATCGGAGACGCCAGCATCATGGCAGCTTTCACTGCTAACGAAGATCGGCTGAGACAGCAGTTGATCGCTTTCAAAATTTTTGAAGGCACCGAAAAAGCGATGGTACCGCAGCTTGTGCCGTTTATTCGTCACCTGGATCTTTCTTTGCTGGATTATATGACCATCCGGGATTTGATTGAATTCAGTGATTGCCGGGGGGACATCCCGCTGATTGTGGTGCTGATGGCCATGTTCGCCGGACTGCAGGAAGGCAGTCTTTGTTTGAACCTCGATCAAAAAGAATTTTTAAGCCATCTGCCGGCGGATCATAGAAAAACAGCCAATGGCCTGTTCGGTGATTTTTTGACCGGACTTGCAGCCGGCAGATATCAAAAACTGATAGCCCGAAATGACGGGCAATATCTGCCGTTGATTTTGGATGCAACAACCGGTAGAAATTTGCTCTATTTTCAAAAGTACCACGTCCACGAAAAGCGCCTGAAAGCGCGAGTGGAGGTATTTTTAAGCGCGACGACTTCAATAGGATTGCCGGATCGACGGATAGACACCTTGCTTGACGAGATCTATACCGATCGGCATGCCATCCGGGTAGGATCCAATAATGCCCCGATTGCAAAGGATTTTCATCAGATAGCGGCCATTCGGCTGGCCTTGAAATCTCAGTTTTCGATCATTTCCGGCGGACCGGGAACCGGCAAGACCTCGCTGATGGTCAATATTCTGCGATGTTTGGTGCGAGAAGGTATCCCGATGGCTCGCATTATCCTTGGGGCGCCGACCGGACGTGCGGCTCAAAGAATGACCGAAACGGTTCAGCACAACATCGCTTCTATCCAAGCGCCGACTGCCGAGGATGCGGCCCTTCTGAATCTCAAGGGCAGTACGTTGCATAAAATTCTCGGTTACCGAAGTTATCAGCACGCGTTTTACTACCGGAAGACAAATCCGTTGCCCGCATGCGTGGTAGTGGTCGATGAAGTCTCGATGGTCGATGTTGTCATGCTGGATAATCTTCTCCAGGCCATCGAGCCGGCCCGGACAAAGCTTGTTTTGCTGGGCGATAAACATCAGTTGCCCTCTGTGGAAGCCGGGGCTGTTTTCGCGGAAATGATTCCGGACGGGAACCGGGCGGCCCGTTTCGAGGAACAATTTGCGGTGTTGGAAAAAGTCTACCGTTCGGGAAGCAATCTGCTGGTACTGGCCAACCAGGCCAATCAGGGCCTTTTCCCATCGTTTAAAGCCGTTGGTTTTGACCAGGCGATGTCGCTATCATCCGATCAATGGGCTTTTGTCGATGCCGGGAGTTTTGGCCAATGGCGAGCGGACCTTCATCAGTGGATAAGCGCTCAATACCTTGGATCGTTATCCAATGGTGCAGAAAGCTATGCGGTTATGATCAAAAGGGCAGGGGAAATGACGGCCGATACCATTATCTCATCCGAAGAAGGCATACTTTTGTTAGACCGGATATTTGCGGTTGTCCAACGGGCGAGAATTTTATCTTTTCTTCGAAACGGCATGTATGGATGTACGCTCATCAATGACCTGGTCGCCGATTACCTGATCCCGCTCCTTGATCCTGTTAGCAAAGGGCAGTCATATGGGTTTTCCGGAGCCCTTGTGATTATAACCCGCAATGATTATTCGAAAGACCTGTTCAATGGTGATGTCGGTGTCATCATCAAAGATGCAGATAGCGTTTACAGGGCATTTTTTCATCGTTCCGGTAAATTTACCAACTTTCCGGTGAGTCTTCTGCCGTCCTGGGAATTTGCTTTCGCCATGACGGTTCACAAAAGCCAGGGTTCCGAATTCGATGACGTCCTGCTGGTCCTGCCCGATGACCAGAACCATCGACTGCTCTCCCGCGAGATCGTCTACACCGGCATAACCAGGGCCAAAAAACGGGTGCTGTTGTACGGCTCACGACCGGCATTGCTCGCAGCCCTTCAAAGGAAAATTCAACGGCAGTCCGGTCTGGTGTGGTAGCTTTAAAAGCCGCACTCTCAATTACAATCCACAGCAATTCCTTCGATCCTTGCTGGAATGGTCCGTTTTTGATATCAGATTGGGATATTGTTATCTATCACCATTTGAAAAATTGAATGCGTTAAAGGATAGCGTTATGAAATCAAATCCAGATTTTATTGCACCATGTGGCCTTTATTGTGGCGTATGTGCCATTTATATTGCTCACCGTGACAACAATCAAAAATTCAAGGAACGACTCGTGAACCTCTACAAGGGAAATGTACCCGAAAAAGGTACGCTTCCAAATAGCAATAAACTTTCCTCAGAAGATATTAAATGCCGTGGCTGCTTGTCTGATGAACCGTTTTTACATTGCCAGCAATGTGAAATCAGGGATTGCACCAAAGAAAAGGGCTACGCAGGTTGTCATCAATGCGATGAATTTCCGTGTCAACATATTGATGATTTTCCCATGACAGTCGGCAAAAAGGTCATTTTGAGGGCGATTCCGTATTGGCGTGAATTTGGTACTGAGAAATGGATTCAAGATGAAGAGGCCCGCTATATATGTCCTGAATGCGGTAATAAGGTTTTTCGGGGCGTTGTAAGATGTAATCAATACAAAGCGAATTTGAACCTGGACTGATATTCTTTTTAGCATGGATTCCAGGAAATGAAGGTTCAACGAAATGAAGAAAAGAAAAATCGAGACCATCGCTGTCACAGCAGGTCGAAACTTTGACACCCAAGTTGGGGCTGTTATGCCTCCGATTCATCTGACAACTACGTTTATTCGAGGCAATGCAGGGGAATTTATCTACTCTCGCATCGGCAATCCCAATCGGCAAGCACTCGAGGAATGTCTTACAGAACTGGAAGGGGGTGCCGGAGCGATTGCCTTTGGCTCTGGGATGGCAGCGGTGGCCGGGGTATTTCAATGCCTGTCACACGGGGATCATGTCATTCTCCCTGATGATACCTATTTTGGGGTGAGGGAGCTGGTAACAAAACTTTTGGCCCGTTGGGGTCTAAAGCATACCCTGGTGGATATGACTGATCTTGCAGCTGTCAAAGCAGCTATCCGGCCAAGTACGCGTTTGGTGTGGGTTGAAACCCCCTCGAATCCATTGCTCAAAATCACCGATATTTTGGCTGTGGCGAACCTCGCTCATGAGGCTGGGGCAATGGTGGGTGCCGATTGCACCTGGGCGACGCCTATGCTTCAACCTGCTCTGGAACTGGGCGCTGATGTGGTTGTTCACTCCACAACGAAATATTTGGGCGGACACAGCGATCTAACCGGCGGGGTCATTGTTGCCAAAGAAAAAAATAGTTTCTTTGAAGAGATGCGAGCCATTCAGGGAATTGGCGGTGCTGTGCCAAGCGGGTTTGATTGCTGGCTGCTGTTGCGTGGCATTCGGACGCTGCCCTACCGGATGCGCGGTCATTGTGCAAATGCCGTTAAGGTGGCTCAGGCTCTGGCCGAACACCCGAACGTGCACACGGTGCATTATCCGGGCTTAGAAAGCCATCCTGGCCATGAGATTGCCAAACGGCAAATGAGGGGCTTCGGCGGGATGTTATCGGTGCAGGTAAATGGTGGGGGTGACATGGCGGCCGCGGTCGTCAATAGGACCAAAATCTTTGCCAAGGCAACCAGTCTGGGCGGGGTTGAAAGCTTAATTGAACATCGTGCACCAGCTGAAGATGACAATACCAAAACACCAATGGACCTGCTCAGAATTTCTGTGGGGCTTGAGCACCCGGATGATTTAATTGAAGACCTGATCCAGGCATTGGGGTAGTTCCAT
>JASFSK010000253.1:0-6807 GCA_050114455.1 Desulfobacterales bacterium
TCATTTTTTCCCTCCCCGAATTGTTCTTGCACCCCTGCTCTCAGGGTTTGCTGTGGATATCGCTCTCCGAGGCGTAGGCGCTGTAATCTCTACGAGCCGGTGGCTTCGCTCTGCTTTTTTTAACGAATAAAGTAGCTGCAATTCCTTAATTAGACATTCGTAAATCAACATTTGCCTTGCTGGAGTTTTTTTCTTGATCAATCTGGCTGCTCTTCCGCCAGCGGCCTCGCTGAACCCTGAACCAGAAACCTCCCCAAAGTGTTTTGAGATATGCCATCAATGCGTCCACCTGGTCAAGCTGCAGATGGCCGAATGGCGGCATTTTATCAAAAGGCATTTGCAAATGCTTGCGGAAATTTTCATCTGAAACCGACCAGCCGCTTACCGGGAAGGTATCGGCATTGAATACACCTTTTAACCCGGGTCCGATTTTTATTGCCGTACTGTCGGTCAAATGGCAGGCAGAGCAGTTCTGGCTAAAGACCATGGCCCCGGCGGCCGCCGATCCGTCTGATATCTCGCTGGCCGGTGCTTTGGTTCCATAAAACAGTTTACCGCCAAAATATCCTAAACCGATAACACAAATCAAGCACAGTAGATAAAGAGCCACCAGAATCTTTGAAAAGGATTTACCAAATAATCCAAATATCATGGATAGAACCAGAAAAAAGAACAAAATGCCGGCCAGCGCAAGTTTCATCTTTATCGGAAACAAGAGTGTACCGGCATGTTCAGGCCGGTGGGCGTACCTTGTAAACAATACTGAATGCGCCGCGTCCGATGATGTCGGTGGCCACATATTTGCCAATGGTCTGGTAAACGGTCGGCCTGCGACTATCCAACCGAGCTGCCACCAGCTCGGTGATGAATTCCAGCAGGTCTGGATCTTTTTCAGCTATTTCATCGAACTGGTTTTTGGTCAAAACCCAGCAGATTCTTCCCCCGTATCTGCCGGAATTGATGCCGTCAAAGGTAAAAACCGCTCGGATTGTCGTTCAAATAAATCCTTTTGATTTTAACAGGGGTTGCGGATCAACCAGGTGACTGGACAGCCAGCTTTTTTTGATACCCAAGCCCAAAGCCATGGATAGGATTTCAGAGAAATGAAAGGTCGGGATTTGATCTTGGAGTGTGCAGCGGATTTCCAGATTTAACTGGCACATCGCACAGGCGGTAACGATACAATCCGCTTCGGCGTCCAGTGCGCCCTGCATGATCCGGTTGACCATCGGTGTGACGACAGCTGGCTTGGCCACGGATAGAAATGTCCCGCAGCACCTGGATGAAAACGGCCAGGTTTCGCCCTCGGCACCGAAATACCTGAGAATTTTTTCCACCAAACCGTAATAGTTTTTTTCGTGCCGCATGTCCGGCGGTCGATTGAGCATGCACCCATAATAGGGTACGTATTTAAGGCCGTTGAGGGTATTCGGTGCCCTGGTTTGCGGCTGCGCGGTAAAGTGTCGGGTCAACAGCTCGAAAAAATGAATGATCTCTAAGTTTGGATCTACCGGTCGTGCCAGCGTGTCTTGATACTGGTTTTGAAGAGCAGGATCGTTTTTCAGGTGTAACTGAGCTGTTTTCAATCTCAGCATACAGCTCGGGCAGGCCACCAGCAGCGGACGATCACTCGGGCAAAGGGAAAGATTGCGGTAGGCCAACTGAAATGCGAGATCTTCGTTGATGCTGTGGGTCGAGGAACTGCCGCAACAGTTCCAATCTTCCAGTTCGATGAGATTATATCCCAGGTGCCTTGCAACTTCAATCAACGAAAGATTATTCTCCCGCGCGGATGTCGCCAACGAGCATCCTGGAAAATAGGATATGTCCGTCATGGATGTCATTGTATTCAATTCAACGAATCTTATGCTGGGTGAAGATCGCGTCAATTTCCCGGTGATCGTTGACTTTTGAAGGGCGCAGATCGAGTTTTCTTTTTGCCAGCATTCTCAACCCCAGATCCACATCGGAAAATAGATCGTGTGTGCGGAGCTTATAGCGCATCATAATCTCCAGTTTGTGGGTTCGGCCATGTCGTTTGATGGAATTGATCACCTCCGTGTGGAAGTTTAAAATGTCCGGTTCGGCAATTTTAGCACCCGATTGGATGGCCATTTCTCTGGTAGCGTCCATCATGGAAGCGATATCGATGGCCTGCGGGCAGGCCATTGAACAGGTATTACACCCGATGCAAAACCAGATGTCGGAGGACTCGAAAGCCTCCTGGATGAATCCCAGCTGAAACAGACGAATAATGCCGTTGGGCCGGTAGGTCATGGCGTCTGAAACCGGGCATCCGCCGCCGCAGCTTTGACAATGAAGACAGCGATTGATGTCGGTTCCGGACCGATCGATAACGTCCTTGATGATGTGCCGATGTTGGTTCACAAGCAGCCGGCGCACTTTATCTTTTCCTATTTTTGTCATGTTGACAACTTATCAGACAATTCTTGGAGCCGAATTGATGTAAGTCAAAAAAAGTAAGGATAATTTTTGCTTCTGGGTAGCGGTAAGCTTGAACGTATCAAATGATTTGTTTATCGTCCAGCCCAGTATTTATAAAACAGGATTGATGCAGGACACGCCAACATCAAAACACCCCTGATGCGGAACGATCCCGCCAATGATCAGAATCGGATGCGACGGCATGCTGCACAAAAAACATTTTAAGGTCTATCTGAATATCTATTAAATTTTTTATTTCAAATAATTTTTTTGTTGACATAAAATTTATTGTTTTTTATTAGAATAAATCATGCGAACACAAAACCAAGATTTTTTAAAACGGTTGTCCAAGGGGATTGTCGGCGTATTTGGCAAACGGTGCGAGGTGGTCATCCACGATTTTAGCGATATCACCCGATCTGTTGTCCATATAGAAGGTAATGTCACCAACCGTTCAGTAGGGGCGCCGGTTACCAGCACGATGATGCGAATGCTCGACGAATTTGGCGATCAAGTGCCCGATAAAATAGCATATAAAATTACCACCGAGGATGGCAAGCTGCTCAGATGCGCCTCCATCTTTTTGCGGAATGATTCCGGTGAACTGGAAGGATGCATCGCCATCAATTTCAACATCAGTGATTTTATGTTTTTTTCACAGGCGTTTGCCGATTTCACCTTCCTGTCCGACGGCACCGCCAGCAACACAAATGGCGAATCCCTGGTGCATTTTTCCGAGAAGCCGACCAAGTCCATGGAATCGATCATCGACGCCACGATCGGTCAACATGACCGACCGCCGTCCATGATGAACAAAGCCGAAAAAAAGGAGGTTGTCGGTAAATTGGATAAAGCCGGGGTATTTTCGGTCAAAGGATCGATCAACTACCTGGCAAAGGTGTTTGGCGCCTCCAAATACACCATCTATAATTATTTGAAAGAAGTTCGAGAAAATTAAGAATCCACAGCAATGATCAAAGAAATCCCTGCCCAAAACTGTCAATACTTGATTCAAAACCGGAAAGAAAGCGAGCTTCCCAATACCCTCTCACCGGCGACAGCCCTGGGAGTGCGGGCGTTTCACCGCCAGCTACCTGGATATAAACCCACGCCGTTGGTGCGTTTGGAACGCTTGGCACGGAGCTGGGGTTTTGCCGATATTTTCGTCAAAGACGAAGCCCCCCGGTTCGGTCTCAACGCTTTCAAGGTTTTGGGGGGCAGCTACGCCGTCGCCCGGTTGGTGTGTCGGAAATTAGGCCGGCCCCTGAGTGAAGTACCCTATGCCCAGCTGGTCAGTGATGAGGTTCGGGAGCAAGTAGGGCAGATCACCCTCACCACGGCCACCGACGGCAATCACGGCCGGGGCGTGGCCTGGGCCGCCGAGCGGCTCGGCCAAAAGGCGGTTATCTATATGCCCAGGGGCAGCGCACCGGCCCGGGTGGCGGCCATCCGCTCCCACGGCGCCGAGGTGGAGGTGACCGACTTAAATTATGACGACGCCGTGCGGCTAGCCTGTTCCAGGGCCGAAGAGAACGGCTGGTACGTGGTCCAGGATACGGCCTGGGAGGGCTATACCGAAGTTCCCTTGTGGATCATGCAAGGGTACATGACCATGTGTGCCGAGGCCGTGGATCAATTGCGGGCCGAGGACGCCTATCCCAGCCACATTTTTGTTCAGGCCGGTGTGGGTGCTCTGGCCGGGGCCGTGGTGGGATACCTGGCCCAGGTCTACCGGCAGCCAAGGAGTAGTTTCATCATTGTCGAGCCAAACAATGCCGCCTGTATCTTTGCCTCGGCCGCTGCCGGCGACGGCCAGGCCCATGCGGTCAAGGGTAATCTTGAAACCATTATGGCCGGCCTGGCCTGCGGCGTACCCAATCCGCTTTCCTGGGAGATCCTGCGGGATATACCCAGCGGCTATGTGAGCTGTGCGGACTTTCTGGCAGCCAATGGCATGCGTATTCTGGCCAACCCCTTGCGGGGAGATGCGCTAGTGGAAGCCGGGGAATCGGGTTCGATCGGGATTGGTCTGATGGATGCGCTGGCCAATAATACTGACTTTAGAGGCCTTAAAAAAGCCTTGGAAATCGGTCCGGAATCCAGCCTGCTCTGCTTTAATACCGAAGGGGCCACTGATCCCGTCAACTATCGAAACATAGTCTGGCATGGGCGGTATCCATCACCCTGAGGCCTCAAGGATTCGAGTTCAGGCTCCGAATGAAGGAATTCAGCAAAATGTCTAAAGGAGAAAATCTCAATGACAAGGCTTGACTTCGACAAAATCAATGTATTGGCCGAAAGCTACAAACCCCAAATGACCCAATTTCTACGGGATATGATCAAGCTGCCCAGCGAGAGCTGCCAGGAGAAGGCTGTTGTTCTGCGGATCAAAGAAGAGATGGAAAAAGTAGGCTTTGATAAGGTCGAAATTGATCCCATGGGCAACGTCCTGGGCTATATCGGCAGCGGAAAGACCCTGATCGCCATGGACGCCCACATCGACACCGTCGGGGTGGGCAACACAGCTAATTGGAAGTTCGATCCCTACGAAGGCTATGAGGATGATGAAATCATCGTCGGCCGGGGCGCCAGCGACCAGGAAGGCGGCATGGCTTCGATGGTCTATGCCGGCAAAATCATCAAGGACCTGGGGCTTGAGGGCGACTACACCCTGGTGGTGGTGGGTACCGTGCAGGAAGAGGATTGTGATGGGCTCTGCTGGCAGTACATTATCAAAGAGTCTGGTCTGAAGCCGGAGTTTGTGGTTTCCACCGAGCCCACTGACGGCGGGATCTACCGCGGCCAGCGCGGCCGCATGGAGATCAAAGTGGAAGTCAAAGGGGTCAGTTCCCATGGGTCGGCCCCGGAGCGGGGCGACAATGCCATTTTCAAAATGGGCCGCATCCTGGGCGAACTGGAAGCGCTCCACGGGCGTCTCAAATATGATGCCTTTTTGGGCAAAGGCTCCCTGACCGTTTCGGAGATCTTTTACACTTCCCCATCGCGCTGCGCCGTGGCTGATGGCTGCACCATCTCCATTGACCGGCGACTGACCGCCGGAGAAGACAAGGAGCTGGCCTTAAAACAGATCCGGGAACTTCCTGCTGCCAAGGCGGCCAAGGCCGAAGTTTCCATGTACACCTATGACAAGCCATCTTACACCGGATTGGTCTACCCCACGGACTGCTACTTTCCCTCCTGGACCATTGAAGAAGATAGCCTGGTGACCCAGGCCGCGGCCGAAACCTACACCGCCTTGTTCAATAAAAAGCCGCGAGTGGACAAATGGACTTTTTCCACCAACGGCGTTTCCATAACGGGACTGCTCGGAATACCCTGTATCGGGTTTGGCCCCGGCAAGGAGGCCGAAGCCCATGCACCCAACGAAAAAACCTGGAAGGCCGATCTGGTGCGCTGTGCCGCCTATTATGCCGCCATTCCCCAGATTTACCTGGCCAAAAAGGAAGGTTAAGCCCTAAAAGAGAAATTCTTGCATCCTTTATTTGAATTTTTATCTCACCACGAAGATATGAAGATCACGAAGATTTCTTTAAATTTTTCTTCGTTTTCTTCGTACCCTTCGTGGTTCAGTCAACAACCTGTTTGCATCTCCGTAGGAACGAGATTTTCGCTTTGCCCTAGCCGTCTCGTCCGGGGTTGGGAGGTAGATGATGAACGCCAAACTTGCCTTTATCGCCATTGGCGGCAATTCCCTGATCAAAAGCAAAGATCTTCAGACAGTGGATGATCAGCACCAGGCCATCCGCGAGACCATCTCCCATGTGGCCGATCTCATCGAGCAGGGCTACCAGGTGGTCATTTCCCATGGCAACGGCCCTCAGGTGGGGTTCATCATGCTGCGCTCTGAGGTGGCCCGGCGCGAGACCGGCCTGCATCCGGTCCCCCTGGTCAACGTGGTGGCCGACACCCAGGGATCCATTGGCTACCAGATCCAGCAGAGCCTGAACAATGAACTGGTAGCCCGGAACCTAAAGGGCCAGAGTTTGACCGTTGTCACCCAGGTTATCGTAGACAAAAACGATCCAGGCTTTAAAAATCCGGCCAAGCCGGTGGGCGAATTTTATGATGCCGAGCAGATGGATAATATCCGTCGTGATTACCCCGACTGGAGCCTGGTGGAAGATGCCGGTCGCGGCTTTCGCCGGGTGGTCCCATCCCCGGAACCCCTGGAAGTCGTCGAACGTCCGGTGATCGGGTCTTTACTGCAAGACGGCTATCACGTCGTGGCAGTCGGCGGTGGGGGTATTCCCGTGGTTCACACCGATCAAGGCCTGGAAGGGGTGGATGCGGTCATCGACAAAGACTTCGCCTCGGCCATGCTGGCCGGGCAGTTGGGTGCCG